>SKVN01000183.1 GCA_007129405.1 Kiritimatiellia bacterium | reverse complement strand
GTCCGGGGGACAGCACGCTGAGGCTGTTCTCCAGCCAGATCGATCCCTCGGGTGCACACTGCGGAATGCCAATCGGGTAGGTGCATGGCTTGGCGAGGTGGACGATGCGTCTCTCGAAATCGATTTCCTTGATGGAGAGAATGTTCATCGTCCATTGCATGGCAGGAATAATCAGGAATTCAGCTTCATGCAGGTCGGCGGCGGGCGCAATCGCACCCTCAGCAAAGCCGAAACGGTCGTGATGCCAGATCCCGGCAGCGGTCTCTCCCCGGATATTTTTTGTGATTGGGCCGTCGGGACCATACCGCCCCGGACCCTCGCCTTCCGGTAACGGGGGAGTCTGGACAGGTTTGATCGCCGCCCCCTGGGCTCTTGGTAGACATCCTCCGGGGGAGTAGAGGGTGTTGACTTCGGTTCCAGCCGGAAGATCGACATACCAGACCCTGCTGCGAACCTCCACGGGGAGATCTGCAAGATCCTCTGCGCACCGCTTCCACCCGGTGAGGGGAACGCCGGAAGATATGATGGTCTCACCGTCAGGATCGCCTTCCCAAGTCACTTCAAACTCTCCATTACCGCAATCTTCCAAGCCAAGTATGATGGGCTCGTGCAGGCGGTGAATGCCCGCTTCGAGTTTTACGGTAATGTCTTGTTCCTGCCCGCTCTGGAAGGTCTTTATGGTTTCACGTACCCGGTTGCAGGCTTCATGCAGTGTTTGGAGAGGGGCATCCTGCGTGCCGGGATTCTGATCGGGTTCAGTCGGGGATACAGTAATGGTCAACATAGGGGCTCCTTAACTCTCGTAGGTGGAGTGCCTGGTGATGCGGAGATCGTTTGCCGGTATTTGAATAGCTTCAAGTGCCTCCCCGGTAAAGACATCCTGCCAATCCTTGCCGATCTCTACGGTTTGGAGAGCATCTGTCCAGTTCACAAGAAAGAGCAGCTTGTACTGGTCGCAAAACCGTTCATAGATGCTGACACCTTCGGGGCGTGCAAATGATTGTTCAATCCCGCTGATCTGGCAGAGCCAATCGACGATGGCATTGATCCCTGCCTGCTGAAGCAGTGTGCCAACATAAACGACGTTGCCTTTACCTTTGCGATGCAAGGTAATTGCGGGCAAGCCTTGACGCCACCCACTGGCATGGGTCGCCACGGTTTCGGCATCGAGCGGATGAATCTCGTCGGCAATCTGTTCGCCAACAGCACCCTCAAGAGCCGGAACAATCGAACTTCGTAGATTCAAGCGCAAATTCGGCTGGTGTGCCAAGTCGCTGACTTTGATACCGGCCAGCGCATGCAACCGGCCGGGACGGGGTTCGTCGAATCCTTTGCCGTACTCGTCCACCACGCCTGTCCCGGTTGTCAGGCAGAGGGTTCCGCCGTTCTCCACAAATTGCGTCAAGCTGGCTGCAATGGCCCGATCCACCATCCATAGACGTGGTGCAATAACCAGGGAATAACCAGAAAGATCCTCATGTGGATCCATGGCATCCACGGCCGTGACAACGCGCGCCAGTGCTTGATGAAACATTTTTGCTTCGTGAACAGGCCCGAGATCGCGAGCCAGTCCGGAGACCGCAATCCCCCACCGTGACGCATAGCTGAAGAGAATCGCGGCTTTAGCACGAGGTCTGGTCGGGGCAATCAGATGACCGATACTTTGAACTTCCCGTCCCATGCGTGTAAGATCACCATAGAAGCGGTTCTCCTCGCCGGAATGCGGCAATATGCCGTCGCAGAATTGCTCGGCTCCCCAGCGACATTGCCGCCAACGGAAATGGACAATGGCATTTGCGCCATGCGCAATCGTCATCCAAGCCCACAAGCGCATCCACCCCGCAGGCGTATCAACATCGCGTAGACGCGTGTGCTGCTCCAGTGCCCAGACGGTATCGCGTTTGCCGCGGTAGTAATCGATCGCTAGTTCCGGGGTGCGGGAAGGATAGTGGTTCATACCGTTGACATCCACGGCAGTGGCGAGTTCGTGGCAATCGGTGTGAATGGCATGAATATTCTGGAAGTTGGTTGTAATTTGTTTGCCAGGGGCGCATTGGCGAATCAGATCGCTGCGCCAGCGCGCAAAAGCGGTGTTGGTGTGCGACATGAAGCGCCGGTATTCCAGCAGAACCTGCGGGTGTCGGACGGGGGTTGGAACATCCTTGAATGTGTCGATGCGGAAAGACCAGAAGTGCTCCCCCCAAGCTTCGTTGAGTTTTTCCGGCGTGCCATATTTTGCTTCAAGATATTTTTGGAATTGTTCTATGCAATGCGGGCAATGACAATCATTGGCATCGCCGATCTCGTTGTCCAATTGCCAGGCCACAATATTGTCATGACCCGCGAAATGCCGGATCACGCCCCCATCGATGCGCCGGGCGTGCTCGATAAACACATCATGCAGCAGTGCTACGCGATAGCGGCCATCCTTTTCATGCGGGATACCGTTGGGCTGAACATTCAATATCCCGGGATATTTGCGATACAGCCAGGGGGGCGGGGTTCGGGAGCAGGTGCAGAGAATGGTTTGAATCCCGTGCTTGCCGAGCAGGCGGATGGCATCTTCCATCCAGGTAAAATCGATTTCTCCCTCGCGCGGTTCGTACGCGCTCCAGGCAAACTCGCCCATACGGACGACATTGATGCCTGCCCTCTGCATCATGGCCGCATCAACAGCCCACCGTTCCTGCGGCCAATGCTCCGGGTAATATTGCACACCATATTTCACATCATGCGCGTTCATGTGAATGCCTCCAGGTTCGTTTTTTTTATTGATACTGCTTTGTTTCGCGTGCTTTGCGATCCGCCAACTGCTGCGTATACAGGCTTGCGGGGGCCACATGCTGGCCATGCGATTCCCAGTAGCCATCGCTCCATCCGAAGTTTTCCATATTCCATTCAGAAAAGGCGCCTGTGCGGCGTTCGCCAACATGTCCGATCGCCCAGTTCTGGGCTGTGGGCGGCTGTTCGCAAATGAGCCCGCCCCTTGTGTTCCATGCGACATAGTTGGCACCGCGCCAGCCATGACCTGAGCCCCAGCGCAAACCATTCATGAATGCGATTCGATGACTCTCCTGCACATTGTCATACAATCCTGCCACCGACCAGCGATGATGCGGCTCGCTATCGCTGAGACTGGCTTTCGCGACACTGTCCACAAATACATTCGGTCCGGATACGCGCGACGAGACGACATAAGCATGGCGGTTGTTGATGGCATAGCAGTTACGAACCAAACCGTTCTGACCGGCAAAATGGAAGCCATAGCGCCCCACATACACACCCGTTTCCTGGTGGAAACGCCCCGTGCGATCATACCCTTCGCCTTCAAAAAACGTGCGTGGTGTCGCCAGTGCGGAGCAGTTCTCGATGGTGACACCATAAGTATGCCTTCCCGGTTGAAACATGCCTGCAGTTCTGGGGGTAAAATGCTCTGCCGCAATATTACGTGCCCACCCGTCACGTATCCTGTCGAAGACGACAAACTGGTCGGCGTGCGCCGTATGGTCCTTGCCGTGCGCATCAACCTGAAAGAACGAAACTGCGCGCAGGTCTTCCACGCCGGACCGTTGAATCCGCCCGCCCTCGTTGAACCGCCGGATGATTCCCCCACCCCAGCGCTTCTCCACTGCATTGAAAATACCGCCATTGATTGTGATCCGATTACCATGGATAGCCGTTATCGTAGCTTCGTATTGCAAGCTGAACGGAGTCCATTGCCTTACTCCTTCCGTGGGAATCTGATCCATCTTGATTTCCGAGATCCATGCCTCGTTGCCCCGCCGTTCAAGTTGGATTGTGTTGCCGACTTCGAAATATTCCGGATTGGCAACATGAAACCAGCGACGCCCCACCGGCACATAGGCATCGAGAATCTCGGTTGCGGTTTCTGGCTCGGTTTCAATGCCAGAGGAACCAACAATCCAAAGTACCGGCCGGTGCTCTGGGCCGGTTGCGACCAGTACCGTCTGCGTGGTTCCCGCCATGGTCTTGCGCCACTCCTCCAGCGTCAGGTTCTGGCCGGGATCGAGCGTGAATTCGCGCAAATCCCCCGCACTGGCTCCACGCAGCACCACCCCGCTTTGGCGAATATAAAGCGTGCCTCCGATCTTATAAAGCCCCGCTTCAAGTTCCAGCGCCCCCCGGAACCCATTCGCATCCGGTTCACGTGCTGAGACTTCGTCGATTGCCTGTTGCAGGCGCTTGGTGGCATCCCCCGGCTTTGGCTCCACCGTCAATACCGTCGGCACCTGCGGAATATCCTCGCCACCGCGATAACCGACAGACGAGAAGTCCGGCAGCCGATTCCCGCGCATATCAGGAATGTACCGCATCATCCCGTGCGGCCCCGGATGGGCGATACGACTGTAATTCTCCGGCAACGCTTCCGTATCGAGTACGGAGAAGTAATACGAATCGAGGTAGACGATCGCCTCTCCGTCGCGGATCCGCAGATCAATCCGGTAAACCCCTTCCGCTGGCAGTTCCCCGGATGGACGCAGTGTCTCCGTTACCCCGGATCGGAGGGTTCGAGGCGCGAGGGTCTCAAGCAATGCGCCGGATTCGATATTGAAGACAGCCGCCTCCAGCGTTCCGGCGACTTCTGATTGTATCTGCAATGACGGGTATTCGCCCTCGGGCGCAATGATTGCCGGATATCCGAT
>SKVN01000171.1 GCA_007129405.1 Kiritimatiellia bacterium | reverse complement strand
TGAATAGATTCTTTAATTAAGGTACATACTATAACTCTCTTGCTGTTAATCAATTGTCACAGTGGGCGATATCCAGGAGGAAAACACAAATGAAAGTAAGCGTAGAAAAGTCCGTTTTGGCAGGAGGCCTCGCGGCCGTGCAGAATGTGGTGGGGAGCCGCAATACATTACCCATTCTTGCGAACGTGCTCATTGTTGCCTCAGAGGATACGATCACGCTATCGACAACGGATCTGGATGTCAGCGTGCGCAGTCGCATTGTCGGTCGCGTTGAAAGAGAGGGAAGCACCACCCTGCCAGTCAAACGGTTGGCGAGCATCGTTCGTGAATTACCGGGTGAAATGGTCAATATTGAAACTGATGATAAGGACCAGAGTATCGTGACCTGCGGACAATCGCGTTTCAAACTTGTGGGTATCTCCGCCGATGATTATCCCCAATTGCCGCAACCCGAAGGCGATATCTCGTATGAAATTGAACAGACGGTCTTTAGGGAAATGCTCAAAAAGACGGCTTATGCCGCCTCCACGGATGAAACCCGTTTTGTTTTGAATGGCGTTCTCATGAGTTTTGCCGATGGTAAACTTACGACCGTGGCTACGGATGGACGTCGACTCGCGCTGGTGGAAAATGAAGTCGAGTTTTCAGAGGAAGCGGATCTGATCCTACCAAGCAAAGCCGTGACAGAATTGCTGCATATATTAACGGATAATGGAACAGCGCGGATTTATCCTCGTAAAAATCAGGTCGTATTTGATTTAGGGGAAATCGTGTTGGCCTCGAAATTGATTGAAGGCACCTACCCGAACTTCCGCCAAGTGATTCCGTCGCAATGTGAGGAGCGGGTCATGATTGAGCGCGAAGCATTGCTGACGGCATTGCGCCGTGCCGCCCTGGTTGTGGCGGATAAAGCCAGTGCCACCAAATTGACCTTTGCTGATAATAATCTGGTCGTTTCCACAAACACACCAGATATTGGTGAGTCTCGTGAAACCATTCCGGTCAAATACAGTGGTGAAGAGATCAGTGTAGCCTTTAATCCAGATTACATGATGGATCCATTGAAAAATCTATCGAATGATGAAATCGCCATTGAGTTGACGGACAGCCTTAGCCCGGCAGTCGTGAAATGTGACATTCCATTTCTCTATGTGCTTATGCCGATGAGAGTTGACTAATCTAAAGTGCGGGGTTACAAACCCCTGCTTTCGTCTGCCCGATGGTGTAATGGTAGCACAACTGACTCTGGATCAGTCAGTCTAGGTTCGAGTCCTAGTCGGGCAACCATCTTTGGTATGTGGCCCGCTGTTAACAGGCAAGCATGGGCATGCAGAGCGTCATGATGATGCATGTTGAAACTTGAGAATCGAATATCCAACAAGGAAAATCCAACCGATCAAGTTTGGGAGTATCATATTTGGAAATTGGACATTCCTTGTTGGTTGTTGGAAATTGAAATCATTTCGAGTAACGACATTAATAAGTGAAGTAACGGGTAAATATTTATGGCAAAGCAATACCGAATCGGAATTGTAGGCACCGGTGCAGTAGGATCTGAAATGCTGCGCATTTTACGGCAGCGAAATTTTCCCATCTCGGATATTCGTTTCATGGCACGCAGTGCCCGAACCGAGGAAATTGCCGGTGAAACGTGCGAAATTGTAGCAACAACGGCAGAAGCTTTTGATGACTTGGATTTTGCTTTTTTTGCTGGTACCGAAGGGGCCAAAGGCGCCTCCCAGTTATTTGGTTGGGAAGCCGTCAAACGGGGTGTAATCGTGATTGATAACGGGGATGATTTCCGTATGGATCCACGGGTTCCTCTGGTCATTCCTGAAATCAATCCGGAAGCCTTGGATGACCATCAAGGGCTGATCGCCAATCCCAATTGCAGTACCATTATCGCTATGATGGCGATTGGCCCCTTGCATCGCGCTGCCGGCATCCGCCGCATTGTAGCAGCGACCTATCAAGCAGTGTCCGGATCGGGGCAATCTGCCATTCGCGAACTGGAAAATCAATTGGTGGCCTATGGTAATGGCGAAACTCCGGCATCGGAAGTCTACCCGTATCCGATTCTGTTGAATTTGTTGCCGCAGATTGGCGGACCGAAACCCGAGTTGCCGGGCTATACAACCGAAGAAGCAAAAATGCTGTTTGAAACACGCAAGATTTTAGGATCCGATCAAATTGGTGTTAGTGCTACCTGTGTACGGGTTCCCGTATTTAACAGTCATGCCGAGGCACTGAATCTTGTATTTGAAGAACCGTTATCGGCCGCAGAAGCACGCGCAATCCTGACAAATGCGCCAGGTGTGCAGGTCGTGGACGATTTAGCTGAGGCACAATATCCCATGCCGATGACATCCGATGGGCAGGACGATTGTCTCGTTGGTCGGATCCGTGTGGATACGAGCGTGGAAAACGGGCTATCGCTGTTCGTATGCGGAGATAACATTCGCAAAGGAGCTGCGCTGAACGCAGTGCAAATCGCCGAGACATTGATTGCACGCGCGTAATTGTAAGAAATAAGGGGTTTTGCTACACGGTTGGAAAATGCTTGCTGTTTATTCATCCTCCGTTTCGAATTCGGCGGGTAACGCCTTGCTAACTTTTGCCCCGAGTTGTTTTAATTCATCGGCGCGGCCCAGAAGATTTCCTTTGCCGTCCTTGATGCGTTTCATGGCGATTTCCAATGCCGTGGAACTACTCTCCTGTTTCTTTTGTGCATCGGCAAGTGCTTCGTACACCAACACAATCTGGTCATGCATCCGGCCTGCCCGATCCGCGATTTTCTCGGCATTACGATTCTCGTTCTCGCGGCGCCAGATTTGGGCAATCAGTTTGAGTGAAATCATCAGAGTCGATGGACCCGTGATAACAACAGGAGCCTGCGCTTGTAAATAGAGCAAGTCAGGGTCTGCTTGCAACGCGGTTTGATAGGCGGGTTCGATCGGAATACACATGAGCACGAAATCCAGCGTCTTATTGCCTAGAATGGCGTCATAGCGGCGTGTCTTCAAATCCTCGAAATGCTTGCGCACGGAGGCCACATGTTCTTGCAAGGCTTGGCTGCGATCTTCGTCGGATTCCGCATGGCAAAAGCGCTCATAAGCAGTAAGAGATACTTTGGCATCCAGAATGACGCCTTTATCACCGGGTAGATGCAGCACAAAGTCAGGACGCTGCAAGGAGCCGTCTTCCGTGCGTCCTGAAACCTGCCGGCTGTATTCCCGATCCAGGACAAGGCCCGAAACCTCCAGCATGCGTTCGACGATCACCTCGCCCCAATCACCCTGTTTTTTGGCCTCGCCCTTGATGGCCATGGCCAACTGATTGGCATCCGTGCTGACCTGATTGCTCAATGTCTGTAGCTGGCGCACCTGCTCAATGAGTCTGCCAGCTTGCTCGGTTTCGCTACGATGAACCTCTTCCACACGCTGACGGAACGCCTCGAGCTGCTGTTTAAACGGCTCAAGCACGGCTGTCATTCGATTGCGTTGCAACTCAGCTCCGGCTTGCTCGCGTGACTCGAAAATCCGGTTGGCCAAATTCTCGAATTCCTGCTTAAGACGCGTTTCCGTCTGCTGCAGAAGCGCAATCTTTTCATTGCCTTGCGCCCGCTCATGTGCAAGATCACGCTCCAATTGCGCTTTCTCGATACGCAATGTTTCCAGTTGCCGCGTTTGTTCGCAGAGCGAGTCCTGGGCTTGCTGCCATTGCGCCTCGATGGCTTGCAACTGTACGATACGATCCCGTTCCGGGCGATCTCGCATCAAGCGCCACCAGATCGATCCCAACAGGCCGATACAAACGACAAGTAAAACCAAGATCACGCCAATCCACATATTTCCTTCTCCCCATGAAAAGATCATTCTGTTACGCTGCAGGGACAGTTTCGCGATTAACCAACGTTCTAGCAAGCATTACCTGTATTTCGCTTGCCAGTCCTGGCACTTGGGGTGCCTAGATGATGCAGGCGTGAGATTTGGAAATAGGTGGACAAAAGTGTAGCCCGCTTTCGCCGAAAGCGCGGCTGGGCGTGTGTAGTGCATTTGTTGTCCGTGGAGTGTCCAAGGGGCTTTTCACGGGCTGGCCCTGCACGATCCACGCACGAGCCTGCTTACATCGAAAGCAGGCTACAAACATTGAAGTTACAGACTATGGCAGAAGCAATTAACATAATCGGGCAGGGGATTACCGACCCGCATATTCATATTTTTGCGGACCGGGCCTATTTATATGCTTCGCATGATTATGCTTCCGAAAACCAGCGGTTTGATATGCGCGACTGGCAGGTATGGTCTTCGGACGATCTGTTAACATGGCATTGGGAATCCACGCTGAACCCGGAAGATACCTATATCGGTAAGCCCGTGGATTATTGCTGGGCTACGGATGCCGTAGAAAAAAACGGACGCTATTACTGGGCGTTTTCCGATATGAATCGCGAAGGAGCTGGACCACAGATTGGTATGGTTGTGAGCGAAAATCCCGGGGGACCATGGCAAGACGTTTTGGGAAAACCGCTATTGCTACCTGATTGCGCTGAAACAGCCGTATATGATCCCTGCTTTTTCAAGGACGCGGATGGCACCGTCTATATCCTGTTCGGGGTCTGGGATTATTATATTGCGCGGATGTCCGAAGACATGCTTTCCCTTGCCGAGCGACC
>SKVN01000181.1 GCA_007129405.1 Kiritimatiellia bacterium | reverse complement strand
GGGTTCCCAGGGATAGATCACTGCCAGACCCAGCCCCCAGATAATTCAGCACACCTGTTCCGCCAAACGTTAGCGCATTTTCCTCCAAACTGCCAGATCCGCCATTGGCATCCACAACCAGAGCACCGCCACTGATGCTCGTTGTGCCCGTAAAGGTATTTGCTGCGCTCAAGGCCAGCGTTCCCGGCCCCGTTTTCAACAACCCGTCATCACCCGCAACTACGCTTCCGATGGTCAACGTGCGCTCACGCTGGGTAACATCAATTGTGGGCGCGTCACTGTCAACTGCAAGCGTCAGCGTGTTTCCGCCACTAATCGTCAAATCATGACTCTCAACGGCATCCGTGAAGGTTATATGGCCGATCGTACGAGCGGCATCTAATGTCACCGTTCGATCGTCCGTAATGTCACTCGTAAACCAGGCCGTATAGTCAGCACCATTGGCAATGTTACTACCAAGCCAGTTACCCTCCGTACCC
The DNA here is from genome assembly GCA_007129405.1 of Kiritimatiellia bacterium. Taxonomy (GTDB): domain Bacteria; phylum Verrucomicrobiota; class Kiritimatiellia; order UBA8416; family UBA8416; genus T3Sed10-140. Next base: position 4,202 of record SKVN01000181.1, on the reverse strand, counting down.
CAGTTACCGGACTGTGCATTCCAAGTCCCATCCTGCCCCTGCAACTCTACTCCGACAAGGAGAACAATATCCTCTCCACTCTTTTCCAATGTCCCGCTGTATTCTCCAATTGTGCCCGTCACGTTTCCAATATCGAGGCCACCAATAATACGGTCGCTCGTAATCAACGTGTAGATTCCTTCCTCAAACCCCGCCAAAGCCGTAAAATCGAAATCGTCCCAGCCAAGCCCATCGATCGTCAAATCACCACCCACCACGATCTTGTCGCTTGTTTCCTCCCCATCCAACTCGAAGAACAGCTTGCCAGATTCCCCGGAAATCGCGGAAATGGTCAAATTTCCGTCAATTGTCAGTGTGCCCACGGTATTAGTAGCACCGGGGGCCAGATTCCCAGCCGCCGCAACCGTAACATTACCTGCAATCGTACCCGACCCTCCAAGTGTACCAGCATTGACACTGGTCTGCCCCGTATATGTATTTTCACCATTCAGTAACAACGTCCCGGCACCTGTCTTGGTAAGCGTTCGGCTCGCCGTTGCATCAGGAACCACTGGTCCGTCAAAGGTTAGCGTTCCCGCTGTAACAGATACCGTACGGTTGCCCCCCGAAAGAGTCACGGATCCCGGTCCCATATTCAAGTCGTCGCTCCCGACGAAAGTCATAGTGTTCTGTAGAATGACATTATTGGTATTCACAAGGGCAATTGGGCCACCAGAGGTGTTATTAATGTTTCTTGCAGCAGGTATCGTTAGCGATCCTGTTCCAAGCGCCTTCTCATGATTAATGTTCAGGGTACCCGATGCACTGTGTATAAAACCACCTGAAAAAGTATTGGCAGCATTCAAAGATGTATGCAATGTGTTGTTGTGAATTTCCAGACTGCGAGAACCACCCGTCTCGCCGATGGAACCATTGACAACCCAATTCATAGTCGCGTTAGGGCTCGACGCTCTTACGTTGCCGCCAAGAGTTATATTTCCATCCTGTTGCCATGTGGTCGTCCCGGTTTGTCCTCTGTAAACACCGAAATTTGCATTCAGCACCACATGATTCGTGATGATATGGGTATTGCTATGATGAAAACCAAGCGTGCCGCCGCCGACGGTCAATGTGCCTGAGCCTATAGACTGAACCACATCGCTTGCGTCCTTGCCGTCAGATGTAAAACCAAGCGTGCCGCCGTTAACCGTAACCCCGCCAGTAAAAGTGTTGTGGGCAAAAAGCATAAAATCGCCAGAATTGAGGGTCATCGACCTAGTGCCACCGCTCTCGCTTATGATTCCTGAAACGCGTAGCGGCATCGCGACAGCGACCGTCAAATTATCCGCCAAAGCTATCGGAGCACTTATCTCGTGTACGTTCTGAATCGGGTAGGCATTACCGCCCGGTCCATCGATAACATTTAGCGCTGCACCACTGGCACTATTATCGAAAGTCAACGAGGCACCACCGCTGGATGCCAAAGTCCAAATCCGTGTATTCCCATCCAAACCGATATTGAGTGTCCCAACCGTGCGAGAATCCGTATCAATGGTGACGGTACGGTTGGCGGATATCGCATTCGTCAACCCCACCGTTGCCCCTGCCCCGCCGGGGACGCTAGGATCGGAATCCCAATTGTCGGCATCACTCCAGTTGCCAGCGGCATCGACATTCCAACTGCCATCCACCTGCGCCTGCACCCCCACGGCGCACAAACTCAGCGCCGCGATCATTGCCCATATTCGGACCATTTTTTTATTACGCATGGCTTTTGCACCCCGTTCAGGGTTTGTCTTAGGCATTAACAGCTCAACACGTTTCCAATCATCAACGAAAGATCATCAATGCAAGGGCATCTGTTATCGCCGCGTAACGCACCTTTTAACCCTCACAGTGTATCTGCAAAATACTACCAACTACCATAATGGTACTGTTTTCCTGTTTCTTTTGTCCATGACCCCATGTATCCAATAATTGACATTATGTCGCATTTTCAAAAGGCTGATTTCTCGTCGCATACCCCAATAATGTCAGACGACATCCCCAACGCCGCGCGTAGAGCGTGAAATGTGGGAAGTCGCACTGGAGGGGCGGACTCCGTCCAGCCCGCGCGCGTCGATCGCGCATAACCAGGATCCCCCCCTACCAGCTTCGTGTCTTGGTGTCTTTGTGGTTCATACCCCCACAGCCCACCCGCAACCTAATTCGCAAAATTAGCAAAATTCGCGGTTAACAACAGCAGAGCCCATCGGCTCCCCTTCTGCGTCCTTCCATGTCACGCCGCAGTCCGCATAGCGGCGGATGCGTCGTCTGCGGTTCCCTCTCCCCACCTCAGCTTTCCGGTTGCATTCCTCAGGCCCTGCCCACCAGTTTCGCGTTTAATCTATCCCCATTGGCACTCTCATGGAAGCTTTTCAGCCTTTTCTGTGTTTACGCAGAGCCTATCCGTTCTTTGTGTCCCAATCTTTCTGTCGCAAAGCATTCCCCATCTCAGTATTTCTTTTTAGCACTTTCCTTGCGGATGCTTCATATTTACGCTTCCCAACCACACCACCATAAAGTATGTTTACCTCGTACTGTACCTGACGTAAGGAAAACACATAGCATGCGCCTACGTTCAAAACATATCGAAAATGTCAACAAGCTCACGCACCGCTATCTGGGCGAAAGTTGCAAAGTATTTCTGTTCGGCTCCAGACTAAACGACAACGCCCGGGGCGGCGACGTTGATTTGCTTGTGGAAACGCCTTCCCCCGTTTCCCGTCTGGCAAAGGCACACCTGAAATCCGCACTCGAACAAGATCTTTCCCTGCCGGTAGACCTTGTTGTCATTAGCAAACAAAAGCCATTATCCGCATTTCAGAAATGCGTCCGTTCGCAAGCAATGCCACTGCGGCGAGAGGAACTGAGACATGACAACGAAAGCATCTGAAACGAAAAAACACTTAGCCAATCTGCTCGAGGCTGTGCAGAGATGTGCGTATTTTCTGCATGGCTCGGAATCGCGCATCACATGGCCCGTCGAAGCCAATGAATTATCTGCACGCAACAAGGACATCGATTTATTCGAGACCTTATCCGCTGTCAATGAGCGTTTTTCCAAACTGCAAGACACACTGGCAAGTGCCATGCGGCATGCAGCCCTGCTGTCAGGGGAATCGGACGACACGTTCTTGCGCGTCCTTGCATTTTTCGAAAAAGTATCCGTCCTTCCCTCCATGGAAGACTGGCAGACTATGCGGGCATTACGCAACCTTGCCGCGCATGAATACGAGCTCGACTATTCCGAAATAGCCGAGCACTTCAATAGCCTCAAGGAACTGATTCCTCAACTGTACAAGACGGCAACAGCGTTCGAGGACTACTGTCAAAACACACTGGAGGTGGGACCGGCTTCCAACGACTTCTCCAGCGAGTTCGCTCACATCGTCTCGCCTACCCCCCCAACCACCGAACCCTAAAGCCCACAGCCCCTCGCAGAGCCCACCAGTCTCTTTTGTGATTCTTTGCGCTTCTTTGTGGCAAATCCCCCCCTGGGCACGCCACGCTTCAGCCTGGCACGCTACCAAACAAAACGGCTGCCCCTCTTGGCTCTATCTTATTCTGTGTTTTCTGCGTGTTCTGCGGTTACCCTCTCCGCAATTTCAGCTTTTTAGCATGTCAGCTTTTCAGCGTTTCCCCCCAGCGGTTACCCTCTCCCCACTCAGCTTTCAAGTTTCATCCTCAGCCCTGCCGCCCTGCCTGCCCGTTCATAATTCCCCTCCGCACTTAAATGATGGGCCCGTTGCGCAGTTAATGTACTGCAATTCACGTCAACAAAGATTAGTTTTATGCATTATGCATAAGGTTTTTTCACCAAACCAAATCGGTATTCTTCGCATCTTGCTGCAGAGGAAGAGAAATGAAAAAGCAAATCAAAAAAAAGATGTCGATATGCAAGGCGTGGAACCGGCCTTGCTCCGTGCAGCCAGGACAGCGCGCCGCATCGCTAAAGCGACAAAGACATCACTAGTCATATACCAAAACGGCAAGATTGTGACCCGCAACATCCGCTAACCTCGCAACAAACGCACGAGTCGACAACACGGTCGACCCCCTTTCCTGGAGGGGCGGACTCCGTCCAGCCCGCGCCCGTAAATCGCGCCTAACCAGGATCCCCCCCCTACCAGCTTCGTGTCTTGGTGTCTTTGTGGTTCATACATGCCCTACACACGCACCGG
>SKVN01000057.1 GCA_007129405.1 Kiritimatiellia bacterium | reverse complement strand
TCATGATGCTCCGCCAGAGCATTGACCGAAACCACCACCGCCTTTCGGATCTCGTTCCGGCGGTGGCTGGCGTTTTCGGTGACGGCGCTGGGGTGGCCGTCATTCACCTCGCCGAAACAGGCCCGTGTATCGGACGGGGGCGAACCTTGGCTGGCCATGAGCGCCAGGCACCAGATGCCGCCGCCGGCATTGATCGCTGCAACCGTGCGGCGATTGCAGTGGAGCGCGTCGGTGGTCACCACCTTGCATTTGAGCGTGTTCAGGCAGAGCGCCTCGATTGCGAGCTCCAGTTCCGTGCCGTGATCCGCCGATACGCTGGCCAGCTTCCGGCACAAGGCGCGACGCTCAACCCGCCACCATCACATGCGATTTCCCTGCCGGTGCGTCTGATAACTCGAAATCCGCCCCCTTAACCCGGTGCCCTGACAGACAAGGCGAACTGCTGCCATCCCAGAGAATCCAAACGCTTTGATCGGAAAAGCATCAAAAGCATTCATAAGAAGGAAGTCACATGACCATCGACCAATTACGCCCTGCCCAAGGGGTATTTATCAATAATCGCTGGAATGCTGAATTCTCAGGGCGCGAAATCGATGTATACGAACCGGCAACTGGCAAGATTTTCGCACGTATATCAGCTGGTGGGCAACACGAGATCGAACTTGCCGTAACTGCAGCGCGTCGGGCGCAAGAAGGCACATGGGGCCGATTGACGGCGACCGAGCGCGGCCGCATTCTGTCGGAGATCGCGCGACGTATTGAAGACGAGGGTGAGGACCTCGCGGTTCTGGAAGCACAAGACACTGGTAAACCAATAAGACAGGCGCGCGCTGATATCGTTGCTGCGGCACGCTATTTCGAATACTACGGGGGAGCAGCTGACAAAGTTCATGGCGATACTATTCCTTTTATGGAAGGCTATTTCGTAGCGACTGAGCGCTTGCCTCATGGCATAACCGGCCATATCATCCCTTGGAATTATCCTGCTCAGATGTTTGGCCGCACGTTGGCACCTGCGCTAGCGATGGGGAATGCCTGTATTTTAAAACCTGCCGAGGATGCCTGCCAGACACCTTTGCGTCTTGCGCAGATCGCAGCCGACGCCGGGCTACCCCCTGGTGCACTGGCGGTAGTCCCTGGGGCAGGGGCAGAGGCCGGAGCAGCATTGGCGCAGCATCCCGGAATTGATTTTATCTCGTTTACTGGTAGCCCCGAGGTCGGTGTTTTTGTTCAGGAAGCGGCCGCACGAAACTATATCGGTTGTACTCTAGAATTGGGCGGGAAGTCGCCTCAGCTTATCTTTGATGATGCAGATCTTGATAAAGCAGTGCCTGTCATAATCAATGCAATCGTGCAGAATTCAGGCCAGACCTGTTCAGCTGGTGCACGCGTTTTGGTGCAGGCATCGGTTCAGGAACGCTTAACAGAGATGCTCTGTGCGCGATTTTCCGAATTGCGTGTCGGCACGCCGGAAATGGATCTGGATCTTGGTCCGGTCATAAATATGCGGCAAAAGGAGCGCATCGAACGGATGCTGTCGCTTGCCGAAAAAGACAGTGTGCCCTTGCTGGCGGAAGGGAAAATTTCAGCATCGACTGATGGCTATTTCGTGCCGCCAAAGCTTTATGGTCCCGTTCCGCAGGATCATCCTCTCGCCCGGGAAGAAGTCTTCGGACCCGTTCTGTCCATGCAGTTGTTTGAGACAGAGGGCGATGCCATCGCGCTTGCGAATGGTACGGATTACGCACTTGTCGCTAGTGTGTGGTCACGTGATACTGGACGGGCGATGCGCGTCGCCCGACAGATATCGGCAGGCCAAGTTTATATTAATTCCTATGGTGCGGGAGGGGGCATCGAATTGCCTTTCGGTGGAATGCGAAAATCCGGCCATGGCCGAGAAAAAGGATTCGAAGCATTGATCGAATTTTCAACTCTTCGCACTATTGTCGTCAAGCATGATTGAAGTGATTCGAGATTTGCAGCCAAAGGCTGGGGATCGTAATCGGAACCGTTTCCTTGCCGCACAGCCATACCAGTGAAACTTGGAGACCGCGAAAGATGAGGTTGTCCTTCGCGCAGGGTCTTTCAAGAGTGTCAAGGAATGAATTCCGGACTTGTGGGCAAGATCAAAAAATGATGGAGAGAAAAAATGGCGCAAGTTCCGGCTAAGGCGCGCGTGGTCGTCATCGGCGGCGGAGTCTCGGGTTGTTCGGTGGCGTATCACTTAACCCAGCTCGGCTGGCGTGATGTCGTTCTGCTCGAGCGCAAACAACTAACCTCCGGTACAACGTGGCACGCGGCTGGACTGATCATTCAGTTGCGTGCAAGTCGAAACATGACCCGTTTGGCCAAATACTCGGCGGACCTCTACGCAAGTCTGGAGGCCGAGACGGGCTTGGCAACCGGTTTCAGGCGGAGCGGATCGATCACTGTGGCTCTCACAGAAGAGCGCCGCGAGGAAATCTTGCGGCAGGCCAGCATGGCGCGCGCATTTGGCGTCGAAGTGCACGAGCTTTCCCGGAACGAGATCAATGCTCATTACCCACATATTGAGTCAGCGGATGTGACCGGCGGTGTTTTTCTTCCCGCTGATGGGCAAGCGGACCCAACAAATATTGCACTGGCCTTGGCTAAAGGTGCAAGATCCAAGGGCGCGCAGATACTGGAGCAGATGAAAGTCACGCGTGTGACAACTAGGAATGGGCGCGTCACAGGCGTGGACTGGAAGTCAGACGAGGAGCAGGGGCACATCTCTGCTGACATCGTAGTAAACTGCGGCGGAATGTGGGGCAGGGATCTGGCTGCGGAAAACGGGGTTTCACTACCGCTACATGCTTGCGAGCATTTCTACATCGTTACAGAAGGCGTTCCAGAACTACAGCAATTACCTGTACTGCGTGTTCCGGATGAATGCGCCTACTACAAGGAAGATGCGGGGAAGATCCTGCTCGGTGCCTTCGAACCAATTGCAAAGCCTTGGGGAATGGACGGCATTGCCGAGGACTTTTGCTTTGATCAACTGCCAGACGACTTCGATCATTTCGAGCCTGTGTTGGAAAAAGCAATAGCGCGCATGCCTATCCTGTCCAAGGCGGGTATCCATACTTTCTTCAACGGGCCCGAAAGTTTCACGCCAGATGGCCGCTATTACTTGGGAGAAGCACCCGCTATCAATGGCTACTGGGTGGCAGCTGGTTATAACTCTTCGGGTATCGTTTCTTCGGGGGGCGCGGGAATGGCCCTTGCGCAGTGGATGAACGATGGCGAACCCCCTTTCGATCTCTGGGAGGTCGACATTCGCCGTGCCCAGCCTTTCCAGCGCAACCGGCGTTTCCTGAAAACACGTGTTACCGAAACTCTCGGCCTGCTTTACGCGGATCATTTCCCGTATCGCCAGATGGAAACGGCACGGGGCGTGCGCCGCTCGCCAGTGCATGATCATCTGAAACAATTTGGCGCGGTATTCGGAGAGGCAGCCGGCTGGGAACGCGCGAACTGGTTCGCTAGGCCCGGTCAGGAGCAGGCGTATCGCTATAGTTGGAAACGACAGAACTGGTTCGACAATCAACGCGCCGAGCATATGGCGCTCCGCGAAGGCGTGGGGCTCATTGATATGACGTCCTTCGGCAAAATTCGGCTTCAGGGTAGAGACGCGTTGTCTTACCTGCAACGGTTATGCGGGAATGATCTTGACGTCGCGCCCGGCCGGATCGTCTATACGCAGATGCTTAATGCGAAGGGAGGGATAGAGAGCGATCTCACGGTCACCCGTCTGTCTGAGGCCGAGTTCCTGTTGGTCGTACCCGCCGCGACATTGCAACGTGATCTCGCCTGGCTTCGAGGCCATCTCGATGGTGAGTGGGTGACAATCACTGATGTAAGTGCGGCAGAAGCGGTATTCTCAATCATGGGTCCGCGCGCGCGAGAACTCCTCTCGCTGGTTTCACCAGAAGATTTCTCCAACGATGCACATCCCTTTGGCTTTGCTCGTGAAATTGAGATTGGAATGGGCCTTGCTCGGGCACATCGCATCACCTACGTTGGCGAACTGGGTTGGGAGCTATATGTCTCTGCCGACCAGGCTGCGCATGTTTTCGAGACGATCATGGAGGCCGGTCAAAGAAACAATTTGAAGCTCTGCGGTCTTCATGCGCTGGATAGTTGCCGCATCGAGAAAGCCTATCGCCACTTTGGACATGACATCACAGACGAAGACCATGTGCTTGAGGCCGGGCTCGGCTTCGCCGTGAAAACTGACAAGAAGCAGTTCATTGGCCGCGAGGCCGTCCTACGCAAGAGGGACGAGGGTCTGTCTCGTCGGCTGTTGCAGTTCCGCTTGATGGACCCAGAACCGCTGTTGTTCCACAACGAGCCTATCCTGCGTGATGGCGCGATAGTTGGATTGCTTTCGTCCGGGAACTATGGACATGCGTTGCAGAGCGCTGTGGGAATGGGCTTTGTCCCCTGCCGAGAGCTGGGCGAGACGCGCGACACCATGCTGGCCTCAGAATATGCTATTGAGGTTTCCGGCCGGATAGTCCTTGCCGAAGCAACCTTTTCACCGTTCTATGATCCCGGCTCAACCCGCATAAGGGCCTGATTGATCATAAGCATTTCCTGCCCCCACCTTCCGTCTTTCATCGTGATGGGTTCATTGGACCCTGTTGATTGTTGGAATGGATTTTCTCCGTAAGCGCGACGCCAATCCCCTGCTGCCATT
>SKVN01000123.1 GCA_007129405.1 Kiritimatiellia bacterium | reverse complement strand
GCGGGCTAGTATTCGTGCCGTTACGTTTTTGCTGCTTTCCTACAAAAGATATGTAGAGCTTTCGCGCAATCCGCCCAGTCGATTGCGTGCCAGCCATTGCTCCTGATGGGATTCTCGCAAGGCTCCCCGCCGCAATTGCAGTTGCCGCGTATCGGCTTTACCTGCCTTGACGGCGCACCCACGATCCAATGCATAACGAGCCATATCCAAGGTATGCTGGAATTCATGCATGACAAGATCACGATCCCGACACCTTGGCTGTGCTTCTACCACCCCTGATGCAAGCTTGTCCAGCCATGCATGCGCACGAGTAAATTGGACTGACGATACCTTGGCAAGGTCTTTTGGTTGATGGAGACAAAAGAGCAACCGGTGAATGGCCGATTGGTTGCCACGCTGAATACCACTGATACGATTCGGCGTTCTTCCCAGATCAAGAATAAATTGACCGAGTCCCCTCGTCTGGTCTGCAAAGAAATGACGGCTGATGACTGACGCAAGATCGGCATCCCGATTGCTCGCCAAACTCCAACTGTATCCGGCCCCGGCCGCAAACCCCAAATAGCTTATGGGCAAGACCTGATAGTGCCCCCCATCGCCCCAATCTGTAATCAAATAACCGGAAGCGCCATGCTTTTGACCATTACGAGCAGCATTTTCCAGATTTGCCAGACAGTTGTCTGTCCGACCGGTAATACTACACCAGGCACTAGTCCCAGGGCACACATAGAAGTCAACACCAGCCTCGGCAAAGGCCGGGCATTGCTTATCGAACGGATGGTTGGCCTCATAGCCCCAATTAAGTGCAATCAGATCCTTGGGGAGTTGCGTGATTAACTCGGGTTGGTGCAAAATGATGTCACCCCAGAACTGCATCCGCCGACCACGTTTCAACACAAGCTTGTGGATTTTCTTGAGGAATTCCAGATATACGGCAGTCGTACCCATTTGATCCGCCCGCTTTTTACTACGCCCCTTGCCTAGCTCATAGGTTTCGTCGCAACCTACATTGAACAGGGAACTCGAAAAATTCGGCAAATATTCGTCATAGAGTTCTTTCAGAAACCGCAAACTTGTTTGATTGGGAGCAAGCGTTGAACAGTTTTCCATGTCCGGACATTCAGCAAGATAACGATACTCGGGGTGGCGCAAATACCGCTCGACGTGACCGAAAGAATTCAGATTGGGTACGAGCTCAATAAACCGATCCTTGCAGTATTGATCCAGCTCCAGTATTTCCGCATGGGTAAACGGGCTCGAATCCGCCCACACGATCGGATGAGCAGAAAAAGCAAACGTGTGCTCGATGTAAAGCTGAATCTGATTGATACGCAGTCCGGCAAGATGATCGATCAAATGCTTACAGGTTGCCATCGTCGGCACTTTGCAACGACTGACATCCAGCATGACCCCACGTACCGAAAAATCCGGCGCATCCTCGATGGCAAAAGCAATTGGCTTGGAGCGATACGTCTCGATCCACTGCGCGAGAGCCTGATAGCCATATAGCAAACCGGCTTCGCTCGAGGCCTCTATACGGCGCGTCTCATTCGTGAACGCAAGTCGATATCCCTGATCGGGTATGCCGCGTTTCACAAGGATCAACTCCACAAAAAGGCCGCCCGCATGCGGGACAACCGGAGAAATCTCCAATTCCCGATTTACGTATGGCCCCAACCGTTTTGCACCATCCTGGATACGCTCGCGCAAGCGACGACTGCACCCCGAAGGCAAAACAACCCAACGACGGTCCGTCAGATCGACACTCGTTTTAAAAACCTCAATCTGGCGAGGTGCCGGATAAATCACATCTTTCACAATTGTCACCCCATCATCGTTTCCGAATCGGCCTTATCGTAATATGCGACAATGTAGGGATGATTCTCGTCTTGCACAGCCAGCGGGACTGGCTGTTCCACACGTCCGACGGCACGACAGCCGTCTCCTTCTATGCCAAGCAATTCGTCCCCCAAATCAGTACGGGCAGTTTCTGCTACCGCCATCAATTCCGTAACGACTTCCGGATGGGCATCAAACACGTTTTGCGTTTCCCCTGGATCATGTTCCAAATCGTACAATTCCTTAACGGTATCCGGCTGGCGCACAAACATCTTGCTCGTGGCAAAGTGGAGCTTCCATTTTCCGCTCCGAACAGCACGCAATTGATTTCTCATGTAGTAATAAAAGACGTCATGCGGTGACGTTGCCCCCGCCTGCCCTATAAGCAATGATGTAATATCCTTACCATCAATGATGCGGTCCTGTGGCGCACAAGCCCCCGTCAAGCTGGCAAACGTCGGCAAGAAATCCATCGCAGTTATAAGTTCATCGCAAACGCGACCTGCAGGAACCCGTCCCGGCCAGCGAACGATGCAGGGCACACGTTGCCCGCCTTCCCAAGTAGTTCCTTTCGTGCCACGTAATGGTGCATTGCTGCCACCTTCCCCGCTCGCACGCGAGCCATTGTCGCTGGTAAAAATGACCATGGTATTCTCATCGAGGCCCTGTCGCTTCAGCTCATCGAAAATGACACCCGCAACCCAATCAATACACTCCACCGCCCCCCCATAGCCACCATTTGACGATTGTGCCAGAAAACGATCAGGAATAAACAAGGGAACATGCACATACATGTGTGCCAGATACAGGAAAAACGGACTTGCCTGCGCTGAGCCTGTCGAAGTGTTATCGCGGATAAAACGGACGCACTCCTCTGTATAACGCTCGGTAAGTCCACGCTGATCGGGCTGCTGCTGGATCACATCCGTATTACGCATCAGCGGTAACGGGACCTTTCTTGCCCGATCTTCCGGTGTCTTACCCTGAATCCCCATGTCGTTGCTGTAGGGCAAGCCATAGTATTCATCAAAACCGTGATTCGTGGGCATAAACGCAGGCTGATCCCCGCAGTGCCATTTTCCAACAATCTTTGTACGGTACCCTTGGCCTTTGAGAATGTCTGCAATCGTGATTTCGTCCGGATGCAAGCCAATGCCTTCGCCGGGGAAAAGTACACCGGTTATCCCGATCCGCTGTGGATAGCATCCGGTCATCAAGGCACCACGCGACGCCGAACACACGGGCGACATTACATGGTAATCGGTAAACCGCACCCCCTCAGACGCCATTCGATCCAGATGCGGCGTCTTGTTTACCTTCGACCCATAACAACCTATATCACCATATCCGAGATCATCACAGTTAATCAGAATGATATTGGGCTTTTCCAAAAAATACCTCCTACCAAAAATTGTCAACAGACATTACAAGCGAAAATACGCACCCAAATTTCATTTATGAAGAGAAAACTTTTTTGACACCTTTTTCGATTTGGGCAAGCCGTGATTCCAGCGACCCCGAAATACCCACCGAGAGACGTAACAAACCGGGGTTCAGTCCCATCTTTGTTTGTTCTTCATCGGGAATTTCGGAAGATGTGGAACAGGAAGAAACACTCATGAGTGTATCGAAATAACCTAGCGAAACAGCAATCAACCCAAAGCCCACTTCATTCTGAAGCACGCCCATTAGCTCATTCGCGCGTTCCTGTGTTTCACAATCAAGAGCAAGCATACCGCCATATCCATAGCCTGGGTTTACGAGCGTCTGGGCCAAGTCGTAATCGGGATGTGTGGATAGCCCGGGATATAAAACCCGTAATCCGAGATCTTGTAGCCGCTCTGCTATCGCAAGCGCCCGCCTGCCATGTTCGCGCATGCGAATCGCGAGATGTGGCAACCGTTGCATGATATCAAAGGCCACCCGAGGGTCCATCGTCGGCCCCAAAAGCATGGCACACCCGGTCTGCAAGTCGTACAAGGAATGCCCAAACTCACGAGAGCAGCAAATACAGCCAGCAAGAAGATCCGAAGCACCATTGACATACTTCGTCATGGAATACACCACAATATCGGCTCCGTGCCTTGCCGGACTCATAACCATAGGCGCAAATGTATTATCCACAACCAGTTGGATACCATGTTTGTGTGCAAGGTTTGCCAAAGCTTCAATGTTCGGAATTGCCAACGTGGGATTACCCATTGTCTCGGCATATATCACTTTCGTATTCGGCTGTATCGCAGCCTCAAAAGCGCCGATGTCACGTGGATGCACAAATGAGGTTTGGATGCCATGCCGAGGAAGCAACTGCGCCAGCAAGGCATGGGTTCCGCCGTAGATCGTGCTACTGGAAACAATATGCGAGCCCGCATCACATAGCTGTAAAAGTGCACAAGAAATGGCAGCCATACCGCTCGCCGTACCTACCGCAAACTCCGTTCCCTCCATCGCTGCAAGATAGCGATCCAGCACATCGATCGTGGGATTGAAATGACGCGAATACAGATAACACCCCTCGCGGTCAGGGCTACGTTTTCCATCAAAGATATCCGGCATAATCCCCGGTTCCATAACCGTAAAGGTAGAAGAACGCTCGATAGACGGTGCAACACCACCATGTTCACCGAACTCACGGCGAACCTGTGTGATGGCGAGTTCAGGATCAAAATGGGACGAATCTTGTGACATGATCAGAACCTCTCTCGTTAATTGTTAGGTTCCAATCTGCAAGAATCACACAAAAATGTCCACCGCTTTTGTTGAGCCTCCCAAGACACGATCCTACAAAATCACGTACCCGCATACCTTTCCGCGTTAGCGGCATGAATCACAGCCTCGGCCCCGAGGTGCCCCAGATGATGCAGGCGCGAAACTACTTACACTTAATCGGACACACTTACTCGTTTACACTTACTCGAAAGTCAGTGCTCATGATATCGAGTAAGAGTAGGCGAGTAAGTGCAGGCGAGTAAGTGTTTAAAAATGAAGTTACAGTCTAGTCTCGCGACCCGCCCAGCAAACCAGAGCGTAACAGGAAGTACAGCAGTGTCAAAATGGCAGACACGGCTGACGCTACGTATGTCATGAATGCCGCATTAAGAACACGCCCGGCATCGGCGGCCTCGCGTTGCGAGACAATACCACTTTGCGCCATCATCACCTTTGCTCGCGCACTCGCATTCCATTCCACCGGCAATGTGACCAGCGAAAACGCTACGACGCCCAAAAATACAATCGCGCCCAACTGAACCATCGGAACTGCATTAAAAAAGAATCCAAGCCCGAAAAAAAAGTAGGCCGCTTTGCTACCGAAGCTCGCCAGTGGCACCAAGGCTGATCGCAGCGCCAACGGCGCATAGCCAGAGGCATGTTGCAAGGCATGCCCGGCTTCGTGACAGGCTACCCCAATGGCCGATAGCGAACGCGAACCATATACATCCGGCGATAATCGCAAGGTTCGGTGTAGCGGATCATAATGATCGCTTAAAAAACCACGCACCGGCTCAATGCGCACATCATAAATGCCTCGTGCCGCTAGCATCTGAGCGGCAGCCTGTGCGCCCGTCATCCCCGATGATGCGGGAACCCTGGCGTAACGCGCAAAGGTCGATTTCGTTACCATCGTCGCGATACCAGCTAAAATCAATCCTGGTATCGCAAATAACCAATATTCGATCGGCATAAATAACATCGCTATCTCCTCAGTTGTAAATACATGACATGTGACAATGAATCAGCAGAAACTGTACCAAATTACATAAAAGCCATTCTGACGAGAGAAAGAGCCCGTTTTTCCATCCCGGCAAACCGCGCACTGTGTCAATTAGACTCAGATAGTGACATCTTGCGCAATTTGAGTCCCTTTTCCACGTCCGGAACGGCCTGTATTAATTTGCGGGTATAGGGATGTTCAGGAGCAGAAAACAATAAACGGCATAGGCCGGACTCAACCACCCTGCCCGCCTCCATCACATAAGCACGTTCGCACATGTAACGAACAACCGCTAAATCATGCGCAACAAACAGGCACGCTTGACCAAGCTCCTCGTTAACCTTCTTGAATAGATTCAAAATTTGCACTTGTACAGAAACATCCAAAGCCGATACCGGCTCATCGGCCACAAGCAGTTTGGGGTTAACGGCCAATGCACGCGCAATTCCTACACGCTGGCGCTGCCCCCCACTAAGCGCGTGCGGATATCGATGCCGCATACTCTTCGGCAATCCGACAGCATCCATCAATTGATCACGCCGCTGCTCCCTCCTTGTCCTATCACGCATACCAAGTGCTTGACGATGCACATATAACACCTCGTCCAACATTTCGCCAATCGTCATCCGCGGATTCAAAGCACCAGCAGGATCTTGAAAAACCATCTGTACATTCCGGCGGTGCTGATACATGCCGACCCGTTCACGCATATCAACACACCGTCCGTTAAAAACGACTTGCCCCTGTTTCGGGCATAGCATCCCGGCGGCGACGAGACCAAGCGTGGTTTTGCCGCTACCGCTTTCGCCGACCAGTCCTGCGATTTCTCCCGGATATACAACGATCGAAGCCTGCTCGACTGCGAGGCTGTCGCTCTTTTCATACTGCACTGTAATGTTGTCAAGCGCCAGCAAAGGAGACGTGTGATCAGACTGCATGGGTCCCCCCCTCGTCATGTAACGGAAAATGGCAAGCCACCTCCCGTTTATGCGCTACACGCCCGCACGGCTTCAAACAGGGCAATTGTGCAGTACACGCCTGTTGCACATATCGACATCGCGGTGCGAACGGACACCCCGGCAGGATTTCCCCGCCAGCGGGCACCATGCCAGGTATGCCCAGCAAAGGATGGGCATGACCCTCCAAACGAGGCACAACGTCTAAAAGGCCTTTCGTGTAGGGATGCGCAGGCTTTTCCAGAACTTTCTCCACAGGCCCGGCTTCAACAATATGTCCTGCATACATCACGGCGATACGATCCGCGCGCGCAGCGACTAATCCAAGGTTATGGGTAATCAGCAGCATGGTCATGCGTAAACGATGTTGCAAGGAAACCAGCAAGTCGAGAATTTGCGCTTGAATCGTCACATCCAGCGCTGTCGTGGGCTCATCGGCAATCAAGAGTTTGGGATTGCGGGCCAATGCCATCGCAATGACCACGCGCTGTTGCATGCCGCCACTCAAGGTGAATGGATATGTTGCCATAAGTGCAGCAGGGTCACGCAATCCCGCCAGCGCCAAATATTCCATAGCCAGATTCTTGCGTTGCTGTCTTGTGCCCTCGAGTGCCTCACACATCTGGAACCCGATCGTGAGGCTTGGGTGCAATGCGACGGCGGGATCCTGAAACACATAACCAATCCCCGTCCGCCGTAACGTACGCAAAGCAGATGGCGCCAAGGATAACACATCCTTGCCCCGAAACAGAACTTGTCCCCGTACAACACATGCAGGCGGCTCAGGAAGCAACCGCGCCAATGCCAATGCCGACACGCTTTTCCCGCAGCCACTCTCTCCCACCAAGGCAAGCGTTTCCGCAGCACGAATTCCAAACGAGATTCCATGTACAACCTCCGTTCCACCAAAGGTCACACAAAGTTTTTTTATCTCAACAATGCTATTCTCTTGCACAGTCAAATCCCGTCATCCGATGGAGTCGCTTGCAAACCCCCTTGACAAACGGACGCAAGGGATTGCCACGTCGTTGCACCCATATGCCATGAAAAGATGTTTGTTGTAATATTTGAGAATGGTAAAGTCAATGAATGGATACCAAAGATCTACCACTAGACGACAACAAATATATGGACATGGCATTACGCGAAGCACAACGTGCTGCAGATGCCGGTGAAGTGCCCACGGGATGTGTAATCGTACAACTGCCAAACACCGGTGAACGGCCGAAGCTCATTGCCAAGGCCCACAATCAAGTCGAAACCCTGAATGACCCTACCGCCCATGCTGAAATGATCGCCATAACGCAAGCGACAGCGGCAAAGGGAGACTGGCGGCTCACAGATACCGTTCTTTATGTCACCAAGGAACCCTGTGCCATGTGCGCTGGTGCCATCGTGCTGGCGCGCATACCCCGGCTTGTATTTGGCGTTCCCGACCCCAAACGAGGCGGGGCCGTATCTGTTTTCAACATTGTGCAGCACCCAGACCTCATTCACCGCTGTGAAGTAACCGCTGGAATAAGAGCCGAGGAAAGCCTATTTCTCTTGCAATCCTTTTTCCAACAAAGACGACAGGCGCAGCAAGCCGGACGGTCTTCCGTATGAACCAGAAGCTTCCCAAACCATATTGGCAAGGAATCTTCTTGCTCGGCTGCTTGATATTATCTGCAATCGCGTACCATGGCGTATGGACGGCCGATTTTATCGGCCTGGATGATCCACTATATGTCAGTCAAAACCGCATTGTTCAGATGGGCCTTACGCGCACGGGATTTCGCTGGGCCCTCACAGCCACGCATGCATCTACATGGCAACCACTCGTATGGATCAGCTATATGCTGGATGTATCACTGCAAGGAATGAATCCCGCAGGATTCCATCTCACCAATCTCTTGCTACATCTTCTTACGGTGGTGCTCGTTTTTCTGGTAACTCGCAAAATAAGCCGGTCTCCCGTCGCTGCGGGCATAGCAACACTTCTCTTTGCCCTTCACCCCGTGCATGTAGAAACCGTCGCTTGGGTTTCCGAGCGGAAAGGGCTCATCAGCACATTCTTTGCCTGCCTGGCAATCCTCGCGTATACCCAATACACCGAAACCCAAAAGCTGCGGTATTATTGCAGTACATTCGGATGCATGGCTTTCGGACTGATGGCCAAACCGATGGTGCTAACGCTTCCGTTTATCTTCCTGCTTCTTGATATCTGGCCACTGCGCCGCGCGAAAACCTGGCATGGTCTGATCGCAAACAACGCAAAGCTGCTCACCGAAAAAATGCCCTTTTTGCTACTCACACTTGGATCGGTCATTATCACCAGCTACACACAATGGAAAGGAGGTTCGTTTCTCGGCTTTGATATCATTCCATTGAGCAGTCGCATCGCCAATGCCGCCATCAGCCTCTGGCGTTATCTCTGGCACCTCGTCTATCCTGTCCGACTTTCGGTATTATATCCCCATCCCGTGCATTGGCCTTGGTGGATGGGCCTTTCCGCGCTACTGGCACTATCAGGATTCATCTATCTCCTTTGGATACACAAGGGCCGCTTCCCTTGGGTCGTTTGGGGGTTCGCCTGGTTCTTCATATCCTTACTCCCCGTACTCGGTATCACACAATTCGGATGGCATGCCATGGCAGACCGCTTTCTATATCTTCCGGCCATGGGAATCTATCTCGCGGCAGGCATGACGCTTGCTCCCGCATGGCAGCGGAAGCCTGCAACAGTCGTAATCAGCATTATCGTGCTCGCAGGCATTTTGTTATGGCAAACGCAGCGTCAAACCCGGTACTGGCAAAACAGCATCACCCTTTTTACGCGTGCCGTTGCTGTAACACGCAACAATTGGATCATGCACAACAGCTTGGGCGCCGCATGGAGTCACGCAGGGCGTTACGCCGAAGCCAACCAGCATTTTGAAAAAGCATTGGCAATAAAACCTGATAACCCGAAAGCTTTATTCAACCTTGGACATGTCCGTTTTGTGCAGCAACGCTGGGACGATGCCGCTGCGCTTTTCGAACAAAGCCTCGCACTAGAGTCTAATTACCAAGCCCGCTTCAACTTGGCGGTTACGCATACCCGACGTGGCGCATTGCGGGAAGCACGGGAGACATATCTCAACTTACTTGAATCACACCCCCAACATATTCCCGCGCTTCTGAATTTGGGCAAATTGTACCGGGATGAAGAAAAATACGCACAGGCACTAGCCTGCTACCGTATGGTGAAGCGGCTTGACCCGGCAAACCAACAAGCCCGAACCGGGATTGCCATTGCCATGCTGGCAACTGCAGATGATCCCATGCCCGCCATTGCCGAGCTCATCAGCCTGCTTGATGAGGACCCCGGCAATGCAGATGCCCGCGAGGCTCTAAACAGAGCCATTCACGGAAACCCACAATACTTCTAGCTCCGTGCCACGGGACGATATCGTACACGGTGTGGTTGCCATTTTTCACCTAGCTCACGTTTGCGCCAATCGCAAAAAGCCGCATAGTTTCCTTCGAACCATAGCACCTCACTATCGCCCTCAAATGCCAGAATATGTGTTGCAATACGGTCCAGAAACCAACGGTCATGGCTGATCACGACAGCACACCCACCAAAGTGAATAAGACCATCCTCCAAGGATCGCAACGTATGAACGTCCAAATCATTCGTAGGTTCGTCGAGTAACAATAGATTCCCGCCGCGCCGTAATAATTTTGCCAAGTGGACGCGGTTACGTTCACCACCGGATAAAACGCCAACCTTTTGTTGCTGATCCGTACCTTTGAAATTAAAGCGCGAACAGTAGGCGCGACTATTCATTGTCGTGCCTCCAATTTCAATGACTTCCTGACCATCACTAATTTCTTCCCAGACCGTCTTGTCGGGATCCAGATCGTCTCGCATCTGACTCACATACGAAACATCTACACTATCGCCAATATCAATTGCACCGGATGTGGGTTCCTCTTCGCCCGTAATCATGCGAAACAGCGTTGTCTTGCCTGCACCGTTCCCACCGATCACACCTACAATGCCCCCAGGCGGCAACGAGAAATTAACATTTTCCATGATGATGCGATCGCCATACACCTTCGTCAACTTCTCTGCATCAACGACTTTTGCGCCCAATCGCTTACCGTGCGGAATCCGTATCGTTAATTCTTCCTCCCGGTTTTCGAACGATTGCGATGCCAACTCCTCATAACGCTTCAACCGAGCTTTATTCTTGGTTAACCGACTGGACGCATTCATGCGTACCCATTCTAGTTCCTGCGACAAAAGTTTTTTGCGCGAGGCATTCACCTTGCCTGCACGTTCACTTTGCTGCTGTTTCTGCTCCAACCAAGCTTCGTAATTGCCCTTGTACGGATAGGCCCGACCAGCATCCAACTCCAAAATCCACTCTGTCACATTCGTCAGAAAATAGCGGTCATGTGTTACAACAACCAGCGTACCCGTAAACCGTTTCAAATGCTCCTCCAACCAACCTACGGACTCTGCATCCAAGTGGTTCGTGGGCTCATCCAGTAGCAATACATCTGGATTTTGCAAAAGTAATCGACACAAAGCCGTACGCCTCTTTTCTCCGCCCGACAACGTCTGGATGGGCGTTTCGGCGGCGGGCAGGCGTAATGCATCCATCGCCATTTCCACATGATGGTCCAACTCCCACAGATCATTAGCATCAATCTCATGCTGCAGACGATCAAACTCATCATTCAGCGCATCTCTCGTTGTATCATCCATATCATCGCCCAGCATGCCACAGATTTCATCATAGCGATCAAGCTTGGCTTGTTGCGCAACGACCCCTTCCAGTACTACCGATTGCACGGTACCTGCCGGATCTAATTCCGGTTCCTGCGCCAAATATCCGATCCGAGCACCTTTTGCAACAATCCGGTTGCCCATGAAATCATCATCAAGCCCCGCCATCACACGCAGTAAACTGGATTTCCCGGAACCGTTACCGCCTATGACACCAATGCGCGCCCCGAAAAAAAAGGCCAGGGTAATATCGTCGAGGATCGACAATCCACCGTGCTGCTTCGTTACACCATCCAATTGAAAAACATATTCGCCTGCCATATCACTCCTTATGCCCCCCTACAACCCATACAAAAGACCAAGATTTCAGGCCATACCCCACGCTTCCAATCTCTCACGCGCATATTGGGCTTCACTACCGTCCGAGATTTGCTGCAAAAAAGCTTTATAACGTGCCGCAGCATCCTCTCTCCGGCCCATTCCCTCGAGCGAACGACCGTCGTAGAAAAGTGTGAGCGGATTGCCCGGCAAGACTTTCAAATAATGACTAAAATCCTGGTGCGCTTGATCATATTGACCACGGCGCAGGGCCACCAAACCGCCCAATTGGTAGGACAATGGCTCCAATGGATACACATCCCGCGCCCGGGCAATGCGTATGGCCGCATCATCCAGCCTTTCCTGCGCTACTCGACATTGCGCCATTTTCAACAAGCCCTCATAATCATCCGGTCCCTGCTGCAAGGCAGAAGAGTAATGCCGGTCGGCATCATCCCATTTGCGACTACGCATGGCGGAATCACCATCCTGCAAAGCCGACAGCATTGGCTTCTGCGCACGGATGCTGGAAGTCATATCCATATAACGGTCACGACCCGATATGGCATTACGATGCGCAGCATGCGTACGCTCTGCACGCCGAACAGCCGTGCGGTGCCGCTCTTTACTCATGGGGTGTGTAGCAAACATCATCTCCAACGCTCCGGGTTTGCGGCGTTCCATGGAACGCAACATGTCCATCAAGTCAATCATACCATTTGGCGTGTACCCTGCAGCCACCATATAATCCATACCAAGCTGATCAGCCTCTCGTTCGTTCTCACGACTATAACGGGCCAACAAGGCACCTGCACCAATGGCACCAATCCCAATCACCAACGGCGCATACCGTTCATCTCGCAACAAAACCGCAGCCCCGACCCCAAGGACGAGGGCCGTCATGACTTGACTTGTCATCCGGCGCGCGGCATGACGCGCATTCACATGGCCCATTTCGTGACCGATTAAAGCAGCGAGCGCCGCCTCATCCTCTAACTCCGCTAAAATACCACGCGTCAAACCAATGGTCCCGGCCGGAAACGTATACCCATTTACATACGATGCATAGAGCCCCGTAGTCGCATAGGGCATATTGGTACGGTGAACGTGTGCGCCTAAATGATCGGTTACCTCCTGCAAGTATTGTTGCAGACGGACATCCTGGATCGCGCCAAAATCTGCCGAAAATTGGTGTGGCGCATGTTGACGGTCGATGGCGATTTCATCCGAGGTAGAAATAAACATCAACTGACGCCGGCCGGTAACAGGATTGGTTGCACAGCCTGTCAATGCCGCCCCCGAAGCCAACGTCGTCAATCCTAAAAATGCTCGCCGACTAAGAATCATTTGCTCGCTGTTTTTCATCTGACCCCCACGTGTAGAAATCACCTTTCCTTTTGTTTGCAGAATACAAAACGCACATATCAAACGCACCACAAAATCGTAGTATTATTCTGGTCCTTTGCATGCAACGGGCACCGTACCCTTGAAGTCAATGTGCACATCGCGCTGCGGAAACGCAATCACAATACCTGCAGCGCGAAATGCCACATCGATCGCAAACCGCAAATCCGACTCAATCATCCGTAAATCCATCGGACGCGTAATCTGGCACCAGAAGAACAAGGTAAACTGTAGTGCATTATCACCGAAATCATGAAACAAAACCAAAGGATCCGGTTTGTCATGCACTTGTGCGTGCCGACCGGCAACGTCCAACAGTAGTGCCTTCACGCGATCCGTATCCGATCCATAGGCGACACCGACGTTAACACGACCGCGAATATCGTTACGGGAATCCCTGCCATCGGCAACGCAATCAGCGCGGTTAACGTCATCAAAAGATAAAACAAGGCCCGCTCGATGATCTGCGATGTACTATCCGTAAGTCGAACCCTACGCCGCACAGCCCGAATCGCCCCGCGCCCAACGCGCTTGGCAATCGATACCCCGATTAACAAGATACATACAGCAACAATCAACTGATGCAAACGAATCAGATTCCCGCCACTACTGTAAATCGGGAAATTCCAAAATTCTACAAGTACATCGATGAAGCGCTGCATCTACAACCTCCTTGCATGAAATACCATCTAGTTTCGAAGCTCTTGACTCCGCTTTGCTGCCGCATGTAGAACATCTGCTAAAATGCCCTGCGCTGCACTATCGCGCAGAACGGCGAGGCCAGCAGCCGTCGTGCCCCCTTTCGAGGCAACGGCATCCATAAAGGATTGAAAATCCTGCCTTGTCTCCAACAAAACACGGGCGGTTCCGAGCATCGTCTGTAAAACAAGCATACGCGCGGTTTCTGGTTCCACTCCGGAAGCAACCGCCTGCTGCATCTCGTAAGCGGCTAATTGCGTCCAGAAAGCTGGACCCGAGCCACTAATGGCCGTAACCATGTCAAAATCGGATTCCGGGGCCTCGCATACAAGCCCGCTAGCCGCAAAGATTCTTTTCGCCACCGCCACATCATGGTCCGTAACGCCTCTGCCCCCGCACAGCACACTCATCCCTGCGCCAACTTGACAAGCCAAATTCGGCATCACCCGAATGATGCGTGCACCCGGCAAACATGCCTCCAAACCCGCAAGCTCTTTTCCCGCCGCCAGAGAAATAACGCATTTTCCCCTCGCGTGGCAGGCGACGTCCCGCAATACGCTATCGAGATCTTGCGGTTTGACTGCTAATAATATCGTTTCGCACCGCGCAGCCAATTCGCGATTCGAAGAAAAAGCACAAACACCATACTGCGCAACCAATTCTTGCACACGCGCAACCGCAAGGTCGCAAACGCCAATTTCATGTCCCGCGCATACGCCGCCACGTATCATGCCCGCTAAAATCGCTTCACCCATTTTTCCGGCACCAATAAAACCATGCATCCGTCACCTCAACTACAGAAAGAACTCAAAAAGTCGTACTAACCATTCCGTCACCATGACAAAAGGTTTCATGATTATATTTGAAAAGGGCAGCAAACCAAAACTTGCAAACACGGCCAATACGGCATACGCCGCCAATAGTCCCACTTGCAGTGTCCTGCGCTCGCGCGCCGGCATGTGTTTCCGTGGTGGCGGGTGTCGACGACTCTGCCCCATCCGCGGATGCTTTGTCATATGCGCAGGCGACCACCACGAAGGCAAATCAGACTGTATGTCGCCCGATAAATACCCCGCCAGAATCTCGACCACGCCAGCCATACTCTTGGCGGTGGCAATGTATCCCTGCACCTGATGAACTTGATCAATCACATCCATCTCCGAATTTGCGACGCATCCCGTATGGGCCGCAAAAGAGCCATCAAGCATGGTGATGTCACTGGTTCCATTTCCAATGCATAACGTTTCCGAAGGGGCAACATGTACCATGTTTGCAAGCTCCTCCACGGCAATTCCTTTGGTGTGCATTTTGCTGCGCACCTCCACATCGGACAAATACTGGTGCACTTGCAAATGTCGACACACGCTCCCTTTCTGGCGCCGCAACATTTCAGCACCCGCTAACGCATCATCGTTATTTCGAAAACGCAAACATAACCGCTGCCTACGGCGATAAACACAAACAACATTTCGAAACGTCTTCTCCATTTTGCGGTGCCATTCGCGCATCACACTCGTCTGATGGAAAAAACGCATTATCATGCGTATTCGTAACCAAACATTCCAAGTGTACATAGGACGCCAATGGTAACGGTCGGCACGATAAATGGATGCACTGCGAAAAATCACATAATCAGGGTGTAATCCCATTTGTTGCAACTCTTCTATCGACCCACGAACGCCACGGGCGGAACGCCCCGAACAAACGGCCCAAACGGTACCGAATTGGGAACGATACGTTTCCAGAAGCTCCGCCAAACGACCACTCAAAACCAGCTCGTTGTCATTACCGGTTAACGTGCCATCTAAATCCGTCACAATGAGCTTGATCTTATGCATCCATGCCCCTCATCTTTCACAGGTTCAAGCAAATCAATATCCGCGCTTTGCCAACTCTTGCTGTAAAACCTGTTGGAACGCTTGTATATCCTCAGGAGAGGGACGGTACTCGGGTGTTGGCCCCAGCAGTGCCAAACGGCCCATCTGATCCAACATCCATGTCGCTTCTACACCATCACTAAATACCGCTGAACCGCTCACCAAGGCACCTGGCTTCATAACACGATCAACATCAACGGTGACCCCTCCCGGCGCAATACTGTCATTCATCGAAGCGTCAGGCTCCTCACCTGCCACATCTGCTTGCAGAGCCGTTTTTTCTTTTGGCTCCTCATGCCTGTCTTTGATCTCAACACCGAGATCCAAAACAAGAAAACGTACATCCATGAATGTCATCGTAATGCCCAATTCCTCCGACATTCGACGCTGGATCTCGGATAGTCCGCAACCTTCTGCTGCCCATGCGCGTACTTTTGCTTTCTGTTCCTCTTGTAACTCCATCTGCAACCTCCTCCCTCATGAACCCGAAAAAACAATCGAACCATATCCCACGACCCAATGGCCACGGCCCGACGGATCAACATCACCGCTATT
>SKVN01000028.1 GCA_007129405.1 Kiritimatiellia bacterium | reverse complement strand
TGTCGGCATCCTATGCGATGCGTTTCAACGATATCCATGCCGAGAGCGTGGATGATGATCCTGAAATCAGCAATGACTATCAAACGCTAAGTCTCATGGCGCGGACGGGATTTCGTGTCTACCGGAAAATCAACTTTACAGCATATGTTCAGCACCTGAGACGCACAAATGCTGCGCCTGAGTTTTCTTATACGCGTGATACTGTTGGCGTGCAGTTGACGTGGAGCCATCAGTTCTAATGGGTTTCGAGTTCGGCTAGCTCACGGCGCAGTGCTATGATTTGCGGATCGCGTTCGGGATTGGGGGGAGGTCCGAGAGGGTTGGCTTCTGCCCAACTGTCCCTTTGTTGCTGGAGGTTTCGTACGGTTGGGGCCAGCGTTGTCATTTCCTGTTGTATTTCTCGGAGCCGGTTACCCGCATTGATGCGCCCCGATCCGGTTTTTTCTTCATAGATTGGGCGCAGGTGCCGTGCTTCATCACGTAATACTTGATACCGCCGTAATGACGCATGGTAACGTTCTTGATAGGGGTTGCGGTTGTTGTGTTCAGCTTCAATTTGTTGTTTCCGTAGGGCGATGGCCCCGATGATCGTAGCTTTGCGCGATGCACGCTCACGTTCTTCAAATGTCGTTTGGGTTAATGTTTTCCCATGATAAATCATCAGATCTTGCGCGCGTATCACGATATGGTTAAAGCGTCCGATGGGTGTATGCGCCGTGCCTATGTAGACAATACCGTTTCCAGATGAGCGCTCTTGTATGATTTCAAACACACTGCCCGGCGGTATATTCTCAAGTCTCTGTCCGTTGCTATCATAAATAGGAGCGGATGGCGTTATGACTGCGGCCCATTTTGCGTTAGGGTCGAAGATGGGGGGGGTAGCCACATTGGCGGTGGTTTCCTGTTCGCGCTGCGGGACGCTACGCTCCGTTTCGGGCCGAGGTTGCGGCTGTGGTGAAGATGCCGTGGCGGGCGTTTTGGTTTCATGGGCAGGTTTGCGTGTTTGCGGTCTGACAGTTCGGGGTGTTGGAGGTGATGGAATGGGACTAAGCCTACCGGGGATATCCGGATACCAGAGCACTTGGGTTCGCGCGAGAGCGATGTTTACGAGCCAATTGGGAACCGATAAAAGTAATCGTTCGATAGCGGGTTGACGGGCAATGGTGATGTTTCGATCAAGCTGCAAATGGATTAATGTACTATAGAGGGTTGGGTAGGCGGGACTCCATTTGGCGGTAAGTTTTAGATTGAATGGTTCGTTGATGGCAGCTTGGTGGAGTCCATAAAGAACAACGCCAGCTCGTATCATGGAAATGATCAGCAGCAAAAAAAAGAGAAAGATAAGAGAGCGAATGGTTTTGCTTACAATCGATTTGGTTTTCATGTTACCTGTGAACCGTTGGCATCTGGCATGATGCTGTATTCCCGTTCATGTGAATAGGGCAGTGTGTTTTCTGTTTCTGGAAATGCAGTTCTTTTCAGGATAGGCAGATTGTGTTATATGGTGCAAGTTGATAATCCAGACTGATAATGGAGGGTGCGATGGGATTGGCAGATCGGGATTATATGCGTTCAAGGCAAGAGCGTGTAGATAGCGGGAAACGCAAAGTGTTCCATGGAAATGTGTCGTGGTGGCAGCGTTTGAGATTTCGTATTTGGTGTTGGTTGCGTGATGCGCGCAAGTGAAGTTTTTTGCAAGCATGGTTTCGGCTTGTTGCCTGCCGTGAGCTTTGACAGTATTAGACGGGGATTGTACATCGGGCAGAAAATAAGAAATGCGGGTTTGTCAGGTTGAAAGGGAAGTCATGATTGATGTTTCCGTAATAGCTCCGGTTTATAACGAGGAAGAAAGTGTGGATGCGTTGTGCGAAGCGTTGCACGCGTCGCTCAAGAAGCTAGAGCGCAGCTACGAGATTGTTTTGGTTGATGATGGCAGCAAAGACCGTACGTGGGAGAAATTGTGCGCCAATGCAGATCACTATCCGCATATTCGCGTTTTGCGTTTGCGCCGTAATTTTGGTCAAACGGCAGCTATGAGTGCCGGTTTTCATGCTGCGGAAGGACGTGTCGTTGTAACCATCGATGCTGATCTGCAGAATGATCCTGATGATATTCCCCTGCTCTTAGAGAAAATTGATGCAGGTGCGGATGTTGTCAGTGGCTGGCGAAAGGAGCGTAAGGATCCCTTCCTTAACCGGCGTTTGCCTTCGATCCTGGCGAACGGACTGATTAGTAAAATTACCGGCGTGTACTTGCATGATTATGGCTGTACGCTCAAGGCGTATCGGCGTGAGGTTGTGGAGCGGCTACATCTTTATGGTGAGATGCATCGCTTTATTCCGGCATTGGCAAGTTGGGTTGGGGCTGAACTTTCGGAAGTCCCTGTGAATCATCGCGCACGCCAGTTCGGGACCTCAAAGTATGGAATATCACGGACGTTTCGTGTTGTACTGGACCTTATGACGGTCAAGTTCCTGTTGCGCTATAGTACGCATCCGATTCAGATGTTTGGCAAGGTAGGAGCTTTTTTCGGCATTCCGGGAGCCGTCATCCTAGGGCTTTTGTTTGCCGGAAACGTTGTATACTTCTTCCATCAAAATCGTTTGGCAGAATATTTGGTTGAGCTTTCGAAGCGTCCCATGTGGGTTGTTGCTCCGTTTATGCTCATCTTGTTTTGTATGCAGTTTATCAGTATGGGGTTGTTGGCGGAAATTCAGATCCGGACGTATCATGAGTCGCAAGACAAGCCCATTTATGTGATTAAAGAAACATACGCCGGAAAACTTGGGTAATGTTGGCGACCGTAGCACATACGAACGCTGCTCTTGGTGGTATGCTTTTTTTGGGTTTTCTGGTCGCGGGAATGGTTTTTTGGATAGTGCTGGCGCATGAGGCGTTCCAAACGGGCGTTCGGGCTCCGAAATATCTGGAATGGTTACAGCAGCGGCACTGGTCCGGTGGGGACTTGTTGCATGTTGGTATTTGGGTCAGTGCCTTTTTTTTGTTTTTTTTTACGATGGGATCGTGGGCACGTCATGCCGGTCTTGACCAACATTGGTTGCATGTCATAGCGGCATTGCAAAACAGCCTTTTACAATTACTTTTAGGTGGTTTGCTGGTTGTGCGGATGCGCGGATGCTGTCGCGATTTTCGGGATAGCTTTGGACCGCGTGACGAAGAGGATGTGCGATGGGCCCATGTGGTGCCCTCGATTTTAAAGTATTATGTGCTGGCGCTACCCGCCGTCTTTAGTGCTGCCTGGATTTCACAGTTTTTGGTCAGACCGTTCGATGCAGAACACTCTTTTCAGCCGGTCTTGGTGTTCTTTACAGATGCTTCAACGCCAGATTGGTTTCGGTGGTGGCTTGTTGGGGTTGCTGTGATCCTTGCCCCAATCGTCGAGGAGGCCTTATTTCGGGGGGTCATGTTGCCGGTATTACTGCGTAAATATGGCATATGGACTTCTTTGATGGTGTGTTCAGTTCTGTTTGCATTGGTTCATGGACATTTGCCATCCATGCTTCCGCTAACTGTTCTCGGATTTGGTTTAGGCGCAGCTTATTTATATACGGGCAATCTACTGGTTCCGATAGGAATGCATGCTTTATTCAATGGGGTGAATTTGCTCGTTTTAATGCTGGCAGGAGGTCTGCCGGACCCCATTTGAAGAGTGTGATCAAGCATTGGTTGGCCATGTTGTTTCGAGTAACTTGGCCAATGTGGCCGGCAGATCTCCGATTGTTGGGATGATGTGTGTTGCACGCGTCTTGGCATCTGGCGTCTCGTTTACAAGAATGGTGCGGCATCCGGCGCGCCGGCCCGCCTCGATATCGGTTTCATTATCGCCAATCATCCAACTTGCCGCGAGATCAATTTCATGTTCTTCGGCTGCTTGCAACAACAGGCCCGGCTGGGGTTTGCGGCATGTGCAAGTGTTACGTTCATGCGTGCAGCAGTAAATGCCGAGAAGCGGAATGCCCTCCTCGCGCAAGTGTCCGATGAGCTGATCATGAATCACGTCCAGCGCTTGCTTCGACATGATGCCGCGGGCTACGCCACGCTGGTTTGTGGCGATGGCGATGCCATACCCCAGATCGCGCGCAATTGTCGCAGCTTCGAGAAAGGCGGGCTGAATATGAAAATGTTCCAGTCGCTCGACGTAGCCGGTGCCGGGAGAGGTATTTACAATACCATCGCGATCAAAGAATACGCAGCGCATCAGGCTGTAATCCTGTCTTGTCCACCCATATAGGGAACAATGGCTTGCGGCAGGATAACGGAGCCATCCGCCTGCTGCCCGTTCTCGAGTATGGCGATCATCAGCCGCGGCAATGCAACGCCCGAACCGTTGAGGGTGTGGACGAATTGGGGCTTGCCATCAGCATCACGATACCGGATACCGGCGCGCCGTGCTTGAAAATCCTCGAAGTTACTGCAGGACGATACCTCGAGCCATTCCTGTTGTCCTGGTGCCCATAGTTCAAGATCGTAGCATTTCGCTGCAGCAAAGCTTATGTCTCCACTACATAATTCCAACACGCGATAGGGGAGTTCGAGGCGCTGAAGGACGTCTTCTGCGTGGGCCGTCAAGGATTCGAGCTCTTCATAGGATGTGGTGGGTTCAACAAACTTGACCATTTCTACTTTGTCAAATTGGTGAACCCGGATCAGGCCACGGGTTCCTCGTCCGGCGGCACCCGCCTCGCGACGAAAGCAGGGGGTGTATGCGGT
>SKVN01000053.1 GCA_007129405.1 Kiritimatiellia bacterium | reverse complement strand
TGGCCGGGAATGCCGATCATGACACCGGTTCCCGTTTGCCAGCCGAGATCGCGCAACATCTGCAGGCAGGCGACGCGATCTTCGAACCGGTGATCTGCCGGATGAATTGCGGCATAGAGATTCGGATTAGACGTTTCAATCCGTAGCAAGTAGCGCTTTGCGCCAGCGGACAACCAGCGATGATAGGTGTCTTCGGATTGTTCGCCCAATGAAAGGGTTATCCCGAGCTCATGATTGGTTTGCTCATGAATTTCATGCAGCAATCCCCTGATTCGTTCTGTAAAAGCAGGCGAAGCTCGCTCGCCCCCCTGTAATACGATGGAACCGTAGCGCTGTTGGTGAGCCCAGCGAGCAGCTTGCACAATTTCCGCATCGGTCATCTCGTATCGTTCGACATTCGTATTGCCACGACGAATCCCGCAATAGAGGCAGTCTTTCTGGCAGAAGTTGGAAAATTCAATCAAACCGCGATAGTATACCTTGTTGCCGATATATTGTTTCTTTATCGCATAAGCTTGCTGATAGAGCGCTGACAGCTTTTCGGCGTCGGTTGTCTTCAGCCAGTCAGCCATTTCATTATCGCTATATTGTACTGTTTGCATAGGGCGAATAGTCTACCAAATGACAATGCGGCGAGGAAGAACAAATCTCTCACGAATCGTTTTGTGACCGTGGGGCTGACTTGATCTATATGGTTGCGAGCATCATGTTGGTGCTAGTCGCTGCTAGGGATTAGGATAAACATCCTCTTGCGGTTTGCCCATTGCGCAGGATACAGTATGTACATGCAGACGATAGATAAAAAGATTTTCCGTATTGTTTCCGGCGTACACTTGGTACTTTTTTTCTTCATTTTTTCGTATGGTTTTGTAAGTGGGTGTTTTCGCAGGCCCCCCGACCTTGTCATTCCGGTTGAATTTCTGGTAGATGTGCGGATGGCGCCGGATGTGTCGGAACCAGAAGTGGTAGCGCCCGATCCCGCGCCAACCCCTGAGCCTGATCCAGCTGCTCCCACGCCCGATCCAACGCCGCGGCCTCCACGTCAGATTCAGGTAAATACGAATCGAGTGGTTAGGCGGACACCGGAGCAACCCGCGCCAGCTCCGGAGAACCCTTTGACACCAGAAGAAATTCGTAGATTGCTTGATGAAGGCGCTACCGCGAGTGATCGGACATCGATCCCCGATGAAGATGGCAGAGGATTAGCCATTATTCGCGAGACATTATATCGTATTTGGGAGGCACCATCTCGGGCCGCCGTTGGTGATGCAGAGGCCGTTTTAGAGCTTCGCTTGGGGCCTGGTGGTGCGGTGCAGTCGACCCGGTTGTCTCGCGCTAGCGGCAACCCTGTTCTAGATGAATCCGTGGAGCAGGTCGGGGCAAGAATAGGTCGAATTCATGGATTGCCCTCTGGTTTTGTCGAGCGCCGTCCTCGGGTAACGATCGCCTTTTCTGTGGAGTAGCACATGATCGAGCAAGGCGAA
This sequence comes from Kiritimatiellia bacterium, assembly GCA_007129405.1. GTDB lineage: Bacteria > Verrucomicrobiota > Kiritimatiellia > UBA8416 > UBA8416 > T3Sed10-140. The sequence continues at coordinate 3,255 of SKVN01000053.1, read as the reverse complement.
GGGTTAGGGCCCGCATTGGAACGTTTGTATAGCAGGCGTGCTTTTGGTGTTAAACCTGGATTAGACGGAATCCGGGCTCTTTGTGCCGAATTAGGACATCCTGAGAAGAGCTTTGCATCCATTCACATTGCCGGCACCAATGGGAAGGGGTCTGTAGCCGCACTGGTGGAAGCCGTATTGCGTCATTGCGGTTTACGCCCAGGACTCTACACATCTCCGCATTTGGTGCATTTCAACGAACGAATACGAATTGCCGGCGTGGATGCAAATAATGCTGACTTGGCTGCGGCACTGGAAATATGTGAGCGTGCGGCGGTTCAAATACAATCTGCATCGGGGTATGAACTTACCTTTTTCGAGATCGCTACGGCAATGGCTTTTATTTGCATACGCGAGGCAGGTGTACGACTGGCCGTAATAGAGACGGGACTAGGAGGCCGATTGGATGCAACAAATGTCGTGCAGCCACTGGTGAGCGTAATCACAAGAATTGGAATGGACCACGAGCAGTACCTTGGGAGCTGTTTGGCAGATATTGCATATGAGAAGGCTGGCATTATCAAATTGGGACGTCCGGTTGTCAGCGCGGCACAAGCACCGGAAGCTGAAGCCGTTTTACGAAAAATTGCTGCTGAAAACAATTCCACGCTAATTTTTGCCCCTGATGTGGTATCGGTTGAACGAGTGGGGAAACCACTGCCTGCAGGGCAAAAGGTACGCATTGAAACGCAGCGCGGATTATCTGGTCAGGTGTTGTTGCCACTGGGTGGGAATCATCAAATTGAAAATCTTGGTGTTGCCATCGCTGCGTTAGAGATCGTGGCAGATGAAATCGGAGTATCGATAGATGCCGAGATTCTACGTGGTGGGTTATCGTTGGTGCGTTGGCCTGGCCGGATGCAGCATCTCAAACCTAATGTATTACTTGATGCGGCACACAATGCGGATGGAGCAAAAGCATTGGTGCAGAGCTTACGCGGGCAGGGGTGGCGTAAAGTTATTCTTGTCACGGGGATGTGTTCCGATAAAGACATTGCCGGGGTGGTTCGGGTGTTTGCTGGTATGGCCGTTGCCGTTTACTGTTGTGCGTTGCCGGGAGATCGCTCTCTGGATCCTGAAATACTGGCCGATTCCTATCGTCAGTACGGCGTTTCATCCACGGTGATCGGAGATCCTGTGTCGGCTTTGCAAGCTGCAGAAGTGGCAGCGAAAGAACGTTGCCTTCCTGTTGTCATTGCTGGCTCGATTTTTTTGGCGGGCGCGGTATTAGCATCATATGCTGCCTGAGAATTTCAAACTTCAGGCGAAGATGTGGTTCTGAAATGTATCGATAATGCGGGACCAGGTGTAATTCTCGATAACGTAGTCGCGGCCCTGTCGCGCGAATGCATCAGCAAGGTCCGGGTCATCGATCAGCCGCTTGAGCATGGCCGTAAATTCCTGCGAGTTTCGGAATGCGAGGCCCCCATTCGAGCTGAGAATGTGGTCATACGTTACGGTGCAATCTGCATGCACGAGACAAGGTGTATGACAAAGCCATGCTTCCATTATCACATATGAGAAGCTTTCGTTGACGGAAGGTTGGCAAAACACGGATGCGGCGGAGTAGGCATCATATTTATCCTGTGTACTTACAAATCCGAGATCCACGATATCCGGGTGTACTCCTGCCATAGGTAAGGGAGCGGGGCCTATAAGTGCTAGTTTGAGATTATTGGAATGCTGTTGTTTGTAATCCAGAAAATATTGAATCAGCGTGTGGACGTTTTTGGTTGTATCCCGGCGTCCCACATAAAGAATAAACGGCTCTGTGATGCCGGTTTTCTGACGGAAACGCGCGGCATCCCCAGCTATGTTTGTTTCCATTCCCAGTCCAACGGTATGACAACGCTCAGTTGGAATGTGAAAGTGTTTTTGGGCGAAACGTTGCTCGGCAGAGGCATTAAAGACAAAACGTGCTGCGTGCTGCGTCATCCGTTTGACGATTTCTAATTGCGTGTAGCCCTCGTTATGAAAACAAGGGATAACGATGCTCTTGGATCCTGCTATGGGTACGCCGTAACAGGTGGTGCCAAAGAGATAGGGAATGAAGCAGAACCAATCGTAGTCGTTTTTTCGTGCGTGGACCCATTCCAAGAGTTCCGGGCTTGTTACGTGTCGTGTCATGAATTGTCGTTCTTCGGCCTCGGATAGCTGAATGCCACTGACAATAAGATCGTTCAATGCACCAAAATGTTGCATGTCAGCTTGTGGTATAGGGAAACGTCGGATTTGGAGGAGTCCGTCGTGGCTGACTCCGGCGGGATGCATGTTCTTATCAATGCCGGAAGTAAGATCTTTCAGGCAGGTGGTTAGTACTTCGATTTCCAGACCGGCCCCGGCAAGCTGATAGGCAAGGCTACGAGCGGCATGTTCTGCTCCACCCGCAGCTTCAGCGCCAAAAAAAGGAGCAACAAAAGCGACCCTCACGTTTCCCTCGGGGGTTGCTCCTTTGACTCGAGTTTCTGCAAGCGTTCTTCCAAATTCTGCAGTTTGGATTTGGCCTCTGCCTGTGTGCCTGCAACAAGCTCGATTACCCGTAGAACGGTATGGTGAAAAAGGTCTAATTGCTCAATAACGGGTTTGGCAAGTGGCGCCAGTAATCGACAGCATTTTCCTCTCAGGCTTCCCCCTGATCTGCCTAGTACTGGGGCATGTTCATGCGCTTGGCGCAGATGAGATTGCAAGCTTGTGTTTTGCGCAAGGTTGGCTTGCGTGGCATCGGATAATGATGTGTCAGCAAGTCCTTGGCGAACTTCTTCCATGATATCTGCTGCTGTCGGGTTTTCTTTCATGAGATTGGCTTACTAGTTATGGGGTGAGCGCGCAATCGTATTTATATGGTTCTTCAGAACCACGCTACCTGAATATCCCATATTCAACAAGTAATATCCAACCCGGTTGACGCGCAAGCTGCTGATCAGTAGGACACCACCTTCGGATATGCCCTTGATGGCATCTCGAAACAGATCGAGCCTTGATCCGCTGGTGTGCTGATATGCGGCAGCGAATAAGGCTTTAGCTTGTTTGGTACGGTTCGTTAGCCAAGGGCAAGCATGGTGAAGACCATGACGAAGATGGCAACGGTTTCGATAATACCGAGAGCTGCCAGATAGTTCGTGAAGCCTTCGCCGGTTTCTGCGAGTGCGTCACTACCTGCGGCACCCGCGCGCCCTTGCAGCCAGGCCGAGGTGCCCATGCCGATGCCCGCAAAGA
>SKVN01000134.1 GCA_007129405.1 Kiritimatiellia bacterium | reverse complement strand
TGCTGACGCGCCTGCCTGCGCTGCTCGCGTCTCTGCCGACGTTCCTGCTTCTGCTCTTGGTTACATTCCTCTCCGCATGCCTGCTTGCGAACCTGCCGACGTTCCTGACGCTGCTGACGCTCCTGCCGCTGTTGTTGCTCGCCCGCAAACACGCTGCCTGCACCAATCAACGTTGCCCCAGCCAATGTCAACACCAACAATGTCTTTGCTTTCATCATGCCTCTCCTTTGCAATATATCATTACTTCACCATGAAGCCCTACACCCATACAACGCAGTGCAATCATAAAATATTGTAAACTTTATCCCCCTAATGATTTTCGCCGCCACATTACAAGAGGCAATGGGAAGTCAAATTACAAGCTGGCTGTCAACCGGCGACCAATTTCAAGAGTTTTAACCAAAAACGATTCGTGATTTCCATAACGGGCCTCCACCAGCAACGCCCCTACAAACCTAAAGGCGTACACAGAGTCGAAGTGGCGTATGCTCTATAATACTTGCGGGAAGCGAGCATGTGCAAAACATCGATAGATCGTTTTCAACCTGTCACGAAATGTATGTTATGGCTGTTGACATACACGCAGGCAAACCCAGCTACACCATCATTGCTCTTGCCGTGAAACGAGCATATCGCTAGGCTTCTTTGCATGAAAATATCTGTAATTGGTGTTGGAAAGGTCGGTTCAACCATTGCGTTTGCCTTATCCCAACGCAACTGTGTTCGTGAAATTGTGATGGTGGGTCGCAGCCGGCAGCGCACGTTGGGAGATGCGCTCGATATTGCCCACGCCCAATGCTTTGTGGAAGTGCCGACGCGCGTCACCGCAGGCGATCTGCAAGACACGGCAAACTCCAGTGTCATCGTCATGTGTGCATCCATCCCGATGCCAGACAAAATGGAAGATCGGTCTGTCCTTGGGCAAGACAACGTCAAGCTGATGCAAGAATTGCTGCCGCCACTGGCCAAACTCTCTCCGGATGCCATTATCCTCATGGTCTCCAACCCTGTGGATATGCTCACCTACTACGCCATCGAATTCACCGGTTTTCCGTGGCAACGTGTTATCGGCACCGGCACGCTCATTGACTCTATACGCCTGCGACACGAACTTTCGCTAGAAGTCGGCATCCATAATCAGGATCTGCGTGCGTATGTTCTCGGTGAACACGGCGGCTCGCAATTTGCCGCTCTTAGCTGTGCGACAGCAGGTGGTGAACCGATCGACGACACACCCGCGCGCCGAGAGCTTGCCACCAAAGTTGCGCGCTCCGGTCTCAATATTTTGCATGTAAAAGGCTACACCAACTATGGAATTGCCTTGGCCGCCGTTAAAATCGTAGAAGCCATCGTGCGCGACACCCAGCAAATCATGCCGGTAAGCGTGGCCATCGACAACTACCTTGGCGTGAACAACGTCTGCCTCAGCCTGCCGGTTGTCCTCGGACGCAGCGGTGTTGAACGCATACTGCACCCTGAACTTAACGAGGAAGAAGCACTGGCATTCCGCAAGTGTGCAGCGACAGTCCAAACACAAATCCAAAACGCCCGCAAAGCCCTTCCACCGCAATAATCAGGGCTATCTGATACAAATGTAGCCAGCTTGACGCTCCTGCGCTTCATTGGATACAGTCTGTTTGGGATACAATAACACCGTTTGCAGATTATCTGATATGCCTGCTACAAAACATGACGCATGCACACTCGCAAAACCCGGAGCAAGGATGAATGTGTCTGAACTTCTTATCGAGGAGTCAGCGCTGAAAGAGCGTGTAAAAGAGCTATCCTGTCTTTACTCGATCGCTCAAATATCAGGCAGCCCCTCAGCATCGCTTGACGAAATCCTGCAGGATATCGTTACCATGCTACCCAAAGCATGGCAGTACCCGGATTCCGCCATAGCCCGCATTGTACTCGATCAGCAAACTTTCAGCAGCAGTGTGCATCATGCAGAAGGCCCCTCACAAGCATCCCCCCTCGTTGTGCGCGGGGTCGAACGCGGGAACGTTCAAATCCTATATACCCAAACAGCTCAATCGAAACAGAACGAGCCCTTTCTGGAAGAAGAGCAACGATTACTCAATGAGGTTGCACGCCAGCTCAGCCTGATTGTGGATCGCAAGGAAACCACCGCTGAACAGGAACGCCTGCAATCGAAACTCCAGCACGCGGACCGCTTGGTCACCATCGGTCAACTTGCCGCCGGTGTCGCACATGAGCTAAATGAACCACTCAACAGTATTCTTGGATTTGCCCAACTGGCGACCAAAGTGCCGGATATTCCACAGCAGGTCTTGGCGGACATCGCCAAAATCGAAGCAGCAGCTCTGCACGGACGCAAGATTATCCGCCAGTTGCTCACATTTGCACGCCAAAAGCCATTGCAGGATTCGCGGGTAAACATCACGCAACTAGTGCGGGAAAGTGCTGATACTTGGCTGAGCCGCTGTGCGTCAAGCGGAGTGCAGGTGGAATATGCACTTGATGATAACATACCTCTCATTGTCGCGGATGAAAGCCAGATCCGCCAAGTCGTAACCAATCTCGTTCTAAATGCTGTGCAGGCCATGCCCACTGGTGGCACTTTACGGATAGAGACATCCGTCGCAGAATCCAACCTCCGGATGTCGATTGCAGATACCGGAACAGGCATTCTCCCCGACATCCTGCCGCGTATTTTTGACCCGTTCTTTACCACCAAAGATGTAAACCAGGGAACCGGCTTGGGTTTATCAGTTGTACATGGCATTATCACAGCACATCAGGGACAGATATCAGTCAACAGCACACCGGACATCGGCACGCGTGTTACGATTTCTCTGCCGATGAGTCATCCACCAGAGCGTGTCCGTAAGCGAGGAGCAAAGCATGCCAAGTACAAATGAAAAAATTCTGGTTGTCGATGATGCAGTTGACACGCTTGAAGTGATTCGACGTAACCTGATGCATGTCGGGTATCAGGTATGCACAGCCACCAGCGTGCAGGAAGCGGTCAGCATACTCGAAACCACTCCTTTTGATATGGTGATAACCGATTTCCGCATGCCGAAAACCAGTGGGCTAGACCTCGTGCGCCATGTGCACGAAAACTACAAGCACATGGAAATCGTGATGATCACGGGATATGCATCGGTACCAGGCGCCGTCACGGCCATGCAGACGGGAGCGCATGAGTATCTGGCCAAACCTTTTACAGATGCTGAATTGCTGGATACCGTGCAGCGCGCAGTCGAGCGCTTACAACGTCGGCGCCCTCACGAATCAAAGCTTGCTGTATCAGAAGATCATTGGGGCCTGCTCGGAGACTCCCCCGCTATGCAAACCGTCTTTCGCAGCATTCAAAAGGCCGCACAATCATCGGCCACCGTTCTCATTCTGGGAGAAAGCGGAACAGGCAAAGAGCTCGTGGCGCGGGCCATCCACTATAGCAGCAGCAGGCGGGCTGCCGCATTTGTGCCTGTTAACTGCGGCGGCATCCCTGAAGGACTTCTGGAAAGCGAACTTTTTGGTGCACGCAAAGGCGCCTTCACCGGAGCCCACGAATCCCGCGCCGGCTTTTTCCAGACCGCGGATGGAGGCAGCATTTTTCTGGATGAGATTGCTGAACTTTCGATGACGATGCAAACGGTGTTGCTGCGTGTTCTTCAGGACAAAACCGTCTTTATGGTGGGATCTCGCCAACCACGAAAAGTGGATGTGCGCATTATTGCCGCCACAAACAAAGATATCGAATATCTGGTATCAAAAGGTGCGCTACGAGAAGATCTCTATTACCGCATTAACGTTATCCCGATAACCATTCCCCCTTTGCGTGAGCGGGGCGACGACATTCCGCTGCTCATTCGACATTTTGCTGCGCGCTTTGCAACTGAGCTCGATAAACCCGTACCGACGTTTACCGATCGCGCCCTGCATAACCTGCAAAACTACCCTTGGCCGGGCAACGTGCGCGAACTGGAAAACGTGATCCAGCGTCTCGTTCTCATGGCCGAGGGGGACTGTATAGATGCTGCCGATTTGCCCGAATTAATGCGCTTCTCCGCAACGCGCCCCCATAGCGCCCTACGCTCGCTGGCCGATGTGCAAATGGAACATATTCGGCAAGTACTGGATGCCGTTGGGGGGAATAAAAGCCAGGCCGCAAATATTCTGGGTATAGACCGCAAAACACTGCGCGAAAAACTCCGCAGCACAAACGCGTAGCCTCTCCGCGCGACTGGAGCATTTCCCCCAGACTGGGGCTTTTTTCTCCGCTAATTTGCAGCATAACCGCCCCCTCCCTTGTGTCGTTCGGACACGACTTCCAGAAATATTCCGAACCGCGCGGACAGATGCATCTCCTTACACAACTGCATGTTGCGATAAATGCACCCGCTCACACTATCAACTGGTTCCGCTCTGCCCCTCCAAAACCTCGCTTTTGGCACGCAAGCTGCGACACAAAAGGCTGCAACACCTACGCAAAGGAGGAAAGGTATGTCCAAGGACAAGCCGAACATGCGGGAAATCAGACGTAAGCCCATGCAGACACTCAAAGAAAAACGCGCGATGAAGCGCGCCAAACGTCACTTATGTGCCGAGACCATCGAAATACAAATGAAACTCCAGTCAATGTAAACTATTCACATGCACCTGGCCGGATGGTGTATCACGGATAATCCGTTCGCAGGGACGGGCACAATCCAAGCATTAGATAACGTCCCTAGACGATCTCGTGCGCTACACCTCCGGCTGGGGACCC
>SKVN01000193.1 GCA_007129405.1 Kiritimatiellia bacterium | reverse complement strand
GCCAGTAGAATTTCCAGATTCACATGATCAATGGGGGCGCGAGGTTCGCGCGCACAGCCGGCAGACAAGAACGCAGCGAGAAGGAGTATTGGAAGGCATGCGGCTAATTTCATGAGAACAGCACCTTTTTTGTTAACAGATGTCTTTTGTGGCAAACTGACCGGTTACTTTTATATACAGGATTTCCAAAGGATGAAAACCTATTAAATCTTCTTTCAGGCCGCGTGGTTCTGTGTAAGCTTGGTCACATGAAACGTATGGCCAATGGACCTTCAAATACTTTGCCCGGAAAACCGCTGAAAATTGCATTCCTGCATCGTTACGGGTTGGGCGGATGGCTTTGCTGTGGTGGGCATGCCATGCCCTTGTTGGCAGAGAAGCTGTCAGCGTCTGCAGAAATTCATTTTTTTGGACCAGGATCGACGGATTTTGTGCCGAACGAATTGGAGCAACGGGTTATTCAACATCTGATGCCATGGCAATTTGACCGCGCCAATTCGCGCGATAAATGGACGAAAACGCTGCGGTTCTATTTTGCGCTTCCCGGGGTTGGCTGGCGGTGCCGCAAACTTGGAATCAATTTTTTATATTGGGAAGAAACATTGCCGTTTGGGGCATTGCTGCTGCAGCTGTTTTATGGGCGCAATTTCGCCATCATGGTCATGGACTTCTTTGTGCGTATTTATACTGAGAAGCGGTATTGGTTGCATTGGTTGCGGAACACGATCGAGCAAATCGATTGCTGGAGTTGGAAAAAACTCCCATTCGTGTTTGTGCATGTTGCAGCCGCTAAAACCTTTTTGCTGGATCGTGGGTTTGCCAGCGAAAACGTGCAAATTGTGCCGAATCCGTGCAACCATTTGATTTTTCATCCGGTAGATTCTGAAACGCGTCGGGCGACGAGGCTACAGTATGGTTTCGCGGATCATGATGTTGTTTTGACGCATCATGGTATTCTGCATCCCAACAAGGGGAATGACTGGATTTTAAAGCGCTTTGCTGCCGCTCAGCCGGATATGCCTAATCTCAAATTGCTTTTGATTGGTGACGGTCCGGAACGCGGTCGGTTGGAGAATCTAGCAGAGCAGCTTGGTCTGGCTGGTCGCGTCATGTTCACCGGCTGGTTGCCATCGGAAGACGTTTTAAATCGCACTTTGGCGTCCATGGATATTGGTCTTGTAATGCGGATCGGACAGGAAACTGACCATTTTCACATGACCGATACGCTAAATCATGAAATGGCCTGCGGAAAACCCATATTGGCGGTCAACTTGCGCGGTATTGCCGAGTTTGTGAAGGATGCTAAGAATGGCTATCTCTTTTCTGTTGATGAACCGGATGTGTTTTGCCAGCGATTGCGTGAATTGGAGGCTGATTCGGACTTGCGCCAAAGATTAGGTGCGGCAGCACTGGAAACCAGCCGCAAGGTTAGCGCAATCGAGGTATGCGCCCAGCATATGGCGGATGCGATTCTTGCCGCAACAAGTGCCAAATAGTTGGAAGTTACATTCCGGGTCCGTCTTGACAAATTATATCGTATAAATAATTATACGTAATATGAAAAGTTTGGGAGCGTTATTTTCATCGAAGGCTCGCACGGAGATATTGCGAGTGCTTTATTATCAGCCTGACGCCATAGGTGTGCGTCCTTTAGCCAGGATTGCTGGCTTGCTACCTCGATCAGCCGAATTGGCGATTCCCTCACTCGTTGAAGAACAACTGGTAATCCGTCAATTCAGGCATGCGGCGCCTCTCTATGTTCTAAATCGAAATCATGCAGCCTACGGTCTTCTTGCAGCGATATTTTCTGCTGCAACCAAAGCCACCATCATCGAACGAAGCCGTAAGCTGTCTGGTAAAGCTATGGCTATTTTACCCTTTATTGCAGAAGCAGGGGAGATGCTGGCTTGTGGCAAAAGGAGTCTGCATGTCACTTGAATTGCTTTTCAGTGCCGCCGTACAGGCGCTGGATAAGTATGGAATATCGTATGCCGTTGCGGGAGGCATAGCAGTATCCTTGTATCGGGAAAGTCCCCGCATGACCATGGATGTTGATCTTGTTATATGGTCGGAATCAGATTGCTTACAGACCGCAGTGACTGTTTTGGAATCGCTGGGCCTTGAAGCTGGTATTGCCCGCAAAGCTGACCTTGCCGGCGGACCGCTGTTTGCGATACGTCAACGCAACACGGCGGCTTGCATGGTCGTGGGTCGGTCTGCCGACCAATCCCATGCCTGGGGCGTTGACATTCTTCTACCGGCGATGCCTTGGGCGCGAAATGCTGTGTCGCGCGCACAAGATAACCGTATTGATTTTGGGTTCGGTGCAGTGCCTACGCTCACATTGGAAGATGTAATCCTTGCAAAGCTTCATGCTTTGGGGGCAGGGATTCCAAGGCCAAAAGACATGGATGATCTTCAGTCCATTTATACGGCGAATGGCGGTGAGATAGATACGGTCTATCTCGCCGCGCAGATGAAGCGATTTGCGTTTATCGTGCCGCGTGCAGCCGAGCCGTTTTGCGCCAAGGAGCTGCTGGCACTATCGCGGGACATAAAGCGTCAATTGCGACGAAATTCCTGAAGGATATGGTTCAAATAATGGACGCCTTCATTTTAGGGTATTGCAAACTAACGAGCAAGTCCGTGAGGCGTTGATCCTGGAAATCTTCAGGCGGCCTGGGGTAGATGAATGACGTCTCGGCGCAGGTCCCGCATTGTGCACAGGGTTTCGGTTTCCGTTTTGCGCAGGGGTCTTGCTCCGGTTCGTCGTTTCAAGCCAAATTGTTCGCGATTGCGCGTAAAGACGTCTTCCACAAAAGCTTTTGAGCCGAGTGCTACTCCATCGGAGAAGTAGCGCACGCGGCAATGCAGAGCATCCGCCACGGATAATTTGCCCTCGCCTGATAGTACAGCCTGCACCAGTTCGCGCGAAAATCCGGCTTTGCCTTCACGTTCTTCTCCATAGCAGTAGAGTTGCTTGCGATAGAGCGCACTGGCAGCGGACCAATGCTTTTGATCTGCGCCGTAATGAGCGAAAATGCTGGAAATGCCTGCGCGGGCATCTTTGCTGCCGCCACAAGCCTCCCCGTATCCGCAATATCGATATTCTTTGGGATCCTTAACAATGCCCCCTCGTACAGCATTCAGGTCAATGTAAGCAGCAATGGTTAATAGGGCGTTCTCGCTTTGTCCTTTGCGGGCACGGGTGGGTTCGAGAAGCACGCTTTTGAAGCGTTCTTCCCATAGAGTGCCCTTGCGGTTGTGGCGTGTGTTGTGCCATTGGGTGTAGCGCTGCTTGAGTGTTTTTACAAACTCGCTCAAGTCATGCATGCGGCATGTGTAGCGCTCACGAATGCGCTCGGCATTATCATGCTCGCCGGCATCGCGGGCGGCTTTGATCCATTCGGCGATGCGGTTGACTTGGTCGGTGGGGTAGAGAAAGAGCAGGCGATCGATGAGATCCTTGTCGCTTAACGCCTGTGGCTCAGGGACTTCGAGCAAGATGTGAAAATGATTATCGAGAATGGCATAGGTCATGATGCGCACGCCCGAAAAGCCCGCTACCTGACGCATCAGCTTGCGAAAATGCTCCTTTTCCAGATGGTCCAACACCATCTGGCGGTCTACCACGCGACTCATTACATGATAACACGCCCGCTTGCCGGATTCCTTTAATCGTGCCACTCGCATATTCGTAACTCCCAATGCCGTCATTACGCAGCAATGCTTGCAAACAACATCGCTGGCGTCAATCAAATAAAAGGCCTGTCCCTAATAAAATCCTAATAAAATCCGCAAAGAATATCGCTCCCGTGAATCAAATAGAAGGCCTGTCCCTTATATAGGTCTTGTGATTATGTTGCATGGGGGCGGTTGGATTCGTCGTGATCGCTCTGATATGCGTAAAAAGGCGCGAAGATTGGCGGCATCCGGTTTTGCCGTTTACAACGTAGGGTACCGGCTAGCACCGGAGCACCAGTTTCCTGCGCAGTTGGAAGATGTTTATGCGGCCCAGCGGGCGTTGTATTCTCTGGCAGATAAGCATCCTGTATTACCTGAACGGAGCGCACTTATGGGCTATTCTGCGGGTGGTCATTTGGCTTTACTGGCTGCGGCCCGTCCGGGTGACAATACGCCACCATTGCGAGCGGTCGTCTCGGGGGCGGCGCCGACGGATGTTTCGGTCTATCCGCGCAGTCCATATCTGATCCCTTTTATTGGTGGGACACCGGAAGAAAAGCCCGATGCTTATTTTAAAGCTTCGCCGCGGAATTTTGTGACACCTGCGCATCCACCGACACTCTTGTATCATGGGCATCGGGATCGACTGGTAGAGGTGCAGCAGTCGCGTGATCATTTCGCCGTGCTGGAGGCTGTGAACGTACCGAGTGAATATCATGAATTCCGATTCCGTGGGCACTTTGGCGTTTATCTTTTTGATCGGCGTCCGATGAAAGCTGCCATTCGCTTCTTACGAGAGCATTTGATGGATGCAGCCGAAGCCGATGCAATCCAGGCTGTTTCGATCAAATAAAAGGCCTGTCCCTAAATAAATGCTAAATAAATGCAACGTTTCCCAGCCTGTGTTCAGCATGTTTTGGTGTAGCTTTTATAAATATTTGATCACTACTGTCCCAACGTTAATCGAACAACATCAACTGGTTATGACTTTCGTGTATTTCGGTTTCGTAATCCCATGCCTGAAAGGCCTGTAAAATGGGGGTTTTCTCGAACAGAGACACG
>SKVN01000041.1 GCA_007129405.1 Kiritimatiellia bacterium | reverse complement strand
CGGCTACGGCTGCTTGCCTCTTTGGATTTGCAGATATGCTGTGGGTGTCACATGATGGATATTTTTGAACCATTTGGAAAAATGGGCTAAATCATAAAAACCTAGTGTGATGGCGACTTCCTTGATTTGCACGCCTGATAGCATCAAGTGACGTCGGGCATGCTCAATGCGGCGCTTTTCAAAATATTGGCGTGGAGTTACGCGCAAATCAGCTACGAAGATGCGGGTCAACTGCACCTGACTCATACCCACCGATTCTGCAATAGCTTGCTGATTCAGGGGTTTGCCCAATGGGTGGGCATCCAACAGGCGCACGGCTTGCATAACGCGTGTATCGAAGCTCAAATGTGTGGTTGGCGCAATATCGTGATCGTGTAGTACGTTCCAAAGAGCCAGTAACCAGTCGCAGAAGTCACGCTGCAATCGTAATGTTGTCCAATAGTCCATAGGTTGATCGCGGATGTCGTATGCCTCTGCCGGGACACGCATGGTTCTGGCAACCGTTTCGAGTTTGGGCTCCAATTCTGGATAGGCGGCTGCATCCACGACCAACGGGAACCCCGTGGAGAAGAGGCTGGTTCCATCTGGCCATGTCGCCTCGAATGCAACCGATAGAATATGCGTTTCTTTTGCGCTTCTTCGTTTGTGGGGGGTGTTATCCAAGAACATCCATTGACCGGGTTCGGCACGTTTGCATCGCTTGTTTTGTTCCACCTCGATCCAGCCAGACCGAACGAGCCATGCCCGCGTGTGCCAAGCATCAGTACTGGGACCGTGTGTTGCCGCCGTTTGCCGCGAGAGGATGGCGTGGTCATAGCACCATATCAAATGCGTCGATAGCGTGAGCCAATCCCTGTAATGCATTTGGTAAGGCCCATGTGAAGGTTTGTTTTGCTTTGTGTCCATGATTAAATAATACAACTATACATACAATTATGACAAGTTCCGATGCTTGTGTTTGTTGGCAGCAGCGATATGGTTTGCGGTGATGTTGAGGTTGGTTTGGAGCATATAAGGCGCAACTTTATGCAATACTGGCACAAGGCCAGTGGGATCTCGGGACATCACATTGATGATTGGAACGACGTCAGTAGAATCCGGCGATTTTTATAAAAAGGGGAAAAGCTATGAGCAGAAATATGAATCAGGGTGGTGCGGAGTACCAGATGATTAGTGGTGTGTATCCACATCTATGTGCATATACCGTTGAGCCGGGAGAGTCCTTCAAGCTCGATGAGGTGGGGATTGGTGCGATCGTGCCGTGGGCAGAGCGTTTGTACATGATTACCTATGGCGCTCACTTCCCAGATGGCAGTACGCACAAACTGTATTCCATGGATGCGGGTATGCATCAGACGATTCATCCCGAGAGTGTAGGGGGGACGCCTGCTGGTCGCATGATCCACAAAGAATCGAACCAGCTTCTGATCGGGCCTTATGTGATTGATGCGGCGGGCAAGGTACGCGTGATTACTCCGCAATCAATGCCGGGACGTATCACGGCGATTGCGCGTCATTTGGAAGCACCAGAGAGCATGGTTTATTACGTAGATATGGAGGGTATGATCTATGAGGTGGATGTATATAGCCTTGCGGTGAAGCTGCTTTTCATGAAAGCGGTACCGGGGTGGCATGCCAAAGGGGCTTACACAGCGCAAGGACGTTTGGTCATGTCCAACAATGGGGAGCGCGGTGTGCACGAGGCTGCCCAATACTTCCAAGTCGAGGATTTACCACCGGATGAGGAAAATGCTGGCGTGCTTGCACAGTGGGATGGCAAGACCTGGGAAATTATCGAGCGCCGCCAGTTCACAGAAGTCACGGGGCCTGGTGGGATTTATGGCGCGCCCGACGAACATGCACCGTTGTGGTCGATTGGCTGGGATCGCCGCTCGTTGCGATTGAAGTTGCTGCAGGATGGTGTCTGGTACACCTATCTGTTACCCAAGGCGGCCCACAACAATGATCCGAATCATGGCTGGTTTACGGAATGGCCCCGCATTCGTGAGATTGGCGATGGTCGCATGATGATGGATATGCACGGTATGTTTTATGCCTTCCCGCAAAGTTTCTCACGGGGCAACTCGGAAGGGATTAAGCCTATATCGAGTCACATTCGCTACATCCCGGATTTCTGTCATTGGAATGGGCGTCTGGTGATTGCAACGGATGAAGCTTCGGTGATGGGGCACAAGCATTGCGGTCAGCCGCAAAGCAACCTGTGGTTTGGCACTTTCGAGGACTTGCAACAATGGGGCCCGCGGAGTGCATATGGTGGGCCATGGGTCCGCGACGAGGTAAGGGCCGGGGTGTGGTCAGATCCGCTATTGGTAGATGGATTTGACCGGCGCGTGGTGCATCTGGCTGTATCGTCATCCGCAACGATCAGCATCGAAACTGATGTGTCTGGAACAGGTGTCTGGCAGGCATGGCAAAGCTGCGAGGTACATGATTTCGCTACGATCACCATTCCTGCAGATTTGAAGGCCATCTGGATACGATTCGCGGTGGATCGCGACTGTGTGGCTACCGCCTATTTTCATGGCACGGATGCGCATTTGCAGGAAGCAGATATGGCATTGTTCGAAGGAATTGGGTCTGTGGGACAAGAGGTGCTGGGTGGATTACTTTATCCGGCACGCGAAACACGCGGATTGGAAGTGTTGGGTGCCGATGATTCAACCAGTTATCGCGTTTCTCGAGAGCTGACGTTTGAGCCCGTACAACGGAATGAGGCGATTGCCGAACAGGTGGCGATTGAAACGGTGTTCGCGGTGGATGATGCTTCGGTTATCGTGACGGATGGTGCGGTGCGTTATCGTCTACCCAAGGGTAATGCCGCGTTTGATAAACCGTTTGCATTCGGTTGGCCCCGTGCTGTGCGAGAGCTGGAGTCGGAGCGCAATCTGGCGAATATCCATGGAACATTCTACGAGATTCCGCGTTCCGGGTATAAGGTGGATCCTGACTGGGAGCGCATGCGACCTGTGGCGAGCCACAACAAACAAATTCACGATTATTGCACGTGGCAGGGATTGCTGGTGCTATCAGGCGTTGCTGCGGATGCGAAGGAAGATGGCCATGTATTCCGCGGGAAAGATGGCGGTGCAATCTGGTGCGGGGCCATTGACGATCTTTGGCAGCTTGGAAAGCCCACTGGAGTAGGCGGGCCATGGAAGGATACTGCAGTAATTGCCGGTGTGGCATCGGACCCGTATTTGATGACGGGGTACGACCGGAAGTCTTTGATGCTGTTGGCTGATCAGGAAGCTACCATTCGTGTCGAGATCAATGTAGATCACCAGAGCGGCTGGCTTCCGTACGAGACGTTTGTGGTTAAGGCGGGAAAGACGCTTACGTATACGTTCCCGGAAGACTTCAGTGCGCACTGGATCCGGTTTGTTGCCGATCAGGATTGTGTGGTTACGGCTTGGATGGAGTATGCGTAAGGGGGGGTAAGCTTGCATTCGACGCTTGCATTCCAGTTGACGCCACCACCCCGATTCTGCTACCGTTGTATAGTGAAATTGCTCTTTTAGATGCTGGGTCCAGCCTATCTGCGTAGGATCACACACAGGCAGGACGGGTGGGTATTCGTCCTAACCTGAAACCGATTTCTTATCGATTGCCGTGGGTCTTGCGCATAATATGTGGGTAAACTGGAATCGATCGGTTTGAGGGATTTATAAGCGTCAATAATTGAGAAAAAACTGCAATCCGTAACAATTGGAGCGGTCTAGGCCGTATTTATATTATGAGTTCACTTCTTGACCGCCCCCGTATGTTGGCCTTTCCCTTGGCGATGCTTTCGCTGATGATGTTATTAACGTTCCCGTGCTCTTCCCGGGCAAATCCGGATTTCACTGCGGGGGGCACGCGACTGAACAATCGGACGGTCAACCTCGGTCCTACGGGGATGCGCGGCTGGGTGTTTCATGTTAACTCCGGTGATCGCGTGGCGGATACCAGTACCAGCCGACAGATTCTGGTGATGAGTGCGGCCTCGGGGTCACCTGCGGATGGCCTGATGCAGGCAGACGATGTGATTCTCGGCGCCAGCGGAACGGGCGCAGAGCCGGAGCTTTTCGATGCGGATGCCCGCAAGAGCCTGGCTTATGCCATTGCAGATGCTGAAGCGCATGATCCCGCGATCCTCAAGCTGCTGCGCTGGCGTGATGGCGAAACCACTACGGTGAGTCTGACGCTGCGACACTTTGGAGCCTATAGTCCGACGGCACCCTACAATTGCCCGAAATCCGCCCAGATTCTTGCGGAGGGTTTGCAGGCGATTTTAGATTCAAATGAGGGCGCCGGGCGTGACTCGTTTGGCATTCTGAGTCTATTAGCTGGCAACAATCCGGACGACCCCGGCAATGCTGCGCGCATGAGCGTGGCACAGTCGCGTGCCCGGGCCTTGGTGCCGAATGCGGCGACCCGTGCGCAAATGATGTCGGACGAGCGCGATGGTACCGCCAATGCGGCCTGGCAACGTGGAAGCCGCTTGATTGTGCTGGCGGAGTATTACCTGCTGACCGGTGATGAAGAAGTGCTGCCGGGGATCGAAGCCTTTGCCGTTAACATCGCAAAAAACACCAGCCTGTTTGGTACAACGGGGCATATTTTTGCCGATAAAAATCTCGATGGGAGCCCGAATGGACCGATGGGTGGCGTCTATGGCACGATCAACACGCCTGGGCTACAGACCTTTTTGGGCTTGTTGCTGGCGCGCGAATGCGGGATTGATCATCCGACGATTGATCCCGCCATCGAACGGGCCAGTACGTTTTTTGCATCCTATGCTGGTAAGGGCGCGATCCCTTATGGCGAGCATGTGCCTAGCGGGAGTTCCCATGAATCCAATGGCAAAAGTGGCCTAACCGCGCTGGCGCTGGCGCTCTTGGATAACCGCCAGAGCGAGGCAAGATTTTTTGCAAAAATGGCTACCGCCGGTGCTTCTGAGCGCGAGGTCGGCCACACCGGGGCATTTTTCAATTTTCTGTGGGCCCCGATTGGCGCGGCGCAAGGCGGCGAGTTGGCGGCGGCCGCACATTTCAAGGAAATTGCCTGGCACCTCGATCTGAGCCGCCGCTGGGATGGTGTCTTTGACTACGACTGCCTGAATAGTTACGGTCCACTAACCGGTTACCACAGTGGCAACCCATACTACGGCTACCGGATGAGCACCGCCGCGCTGCTGGCCTATGCACTGCCCCTGCGGCAGCTCCACATTACCGGACGCGATCAGGATGAGACGCGCGACTTGACAGCGGAGGAAGTCAGCGCGGCGCGCGCGGCGGATGGTTATCAGGCGCTGGAGCGCAGTAACGCCGAGTTGATTGAGGACTTGGCCAATTGGTCGGTGATGGTTCGCCTTCGTGCCGGGGAAGAACTGGCAACACGCGAACTCGATAGCGCGACACTGGCGCACATCACGGCACTTGCCAACGATTCGGAAGGCGACGCGCGCATCGGTGCCTGCATCGTGCTGGGTAAGTATGAGGACGAGGCCACTGCCGATGCCCGTGCGGCTACACTCGCCGCCTTGTTGACCGATCCTGATGCGCATGTCAGTTTCATGGCGGCCGAAGCCATGCGCTATCTGCCGCGTAGTGCGCAATTGTCGCAACTGGAGACCATCCTCGCCGCTGCCGTCTCCACGGCTGAACCTGTACTCCCGCTGCGCGAAGGCGACCCCTTGCACCTGACGAATGGTCGCATTGGCATGTTGCTTTTCTACCATGGTACCGCCTATGGCCCGCGCGGTGTGATTTGGGACGATCTCACGGGCGTCGATCGCGAGGCACTTTATCCGGCGATCCGCGCGATTGCCAAGACGCCGACCGGGCTTGCTCGTAGCGGATTGCAGCGCACCTATCAAAATCTCACGCTGGAAGACGTGGAAGCGCTGGCCGATACCATCGTCGACTCCATTGCGGTGCGGGCGCCGGCGGACAAGATGTTTAGCGATGGAATCCGCCTCGGTGGCATTCAAGTGTTGGAGAAACACGACATTGCCGAAGGTGTGCCGCTGAGTATGATTTTCATGATCGACGACATACGTGTCGCTTCGTACAAAGCGGGCTTGGCGGTATTGGAGGACTATGCGGCCAGCTCACTGCATGTGCGACCGGATCCAGAAGTGCCTGCGTTCTTGCGCGACCAATTCATGACCAATCGCGAGGCTGAAGCCCGGGCGGTGCTGGCGGCAATTGCTGCAGATACCGATCCACGCCCCTTGCGGGCATTCAAGACCATCGATTCCATTACAGCGGATGACCCCTCCATGAACCTGCCACAAGTGGAGACGATGCTGCGTGCCAGTGCCACTGACCTGGCGCAAGGCGAGGGACGTGTCTTTACCTGGCGCAAAGTCCATGGTGCGGGGGAGGTGACCTTCACGCCCAACGGCACGGACGTCAGCGATAACACGCTTGTGGAATTCGACGGTGTTCCCGGTACGTATGGCTTCGAAGTGGTCATGAGCGATGCCCGCGGACTGACGGAGGCTTATGATAGTGTTGTGGTGACATTGCGTGATGCGGATGGAAACCTACCCGAGAATCTGCCCCCGATCGCCGAAGCACAAACGGTGTCTGCCTCGCCCGGTGTTGAGAACCCGATCACCTTGACGGGTATCGACCCAGAGGGATTCCCGCTGATCTTCAGCGTATTGACGCTACCGGAGTATGGCAGGCTTACAGGCACAGCGCCGGATTTGTCCTACTCCTATCCACCGGATTACGTGGGGCCGGACTCCTTCACCTTCCAAGTTATGGATAGCGAGGGACAAGTCGATTCCGCGACGGTAGAAATTGTGGTGGATACAGGTGCTGCGGGATTGGTCGTGTATGAGCCCTTTGATTATGAGGGCGTGAACAGCAGTATTGAGGGGCGCGATGGTGGCATTGGTCTGCGGACCGATGAAACTGGCCGCTGGCGCACGAGCGGTCAAGGGCAAAACATCGATTTCGAGACCGGACGGACGAGTTTCAGCTATGGAAACGGGACAACGATCAATGCGGTCGGTGGACTCGATTTCGAGAATCTGCCAACGGCAGGTAGTGGACTCACCCGGCTTCCTTCGAACGTCGGATGGCGGGCGCGGCGGATTATGACAGATGAGATTAGGTTCGAATCTTCCCTGTTTGATGATAACAACACGATGTGGTTCAGTCTCTTGATTAGCCCGCCTCGCGATAATGCCTTGGGTACATTCATTATCGGTGGTGCAGCCTTCCGCACGAACGACAATGAGGACAACGGTAAAAAAGATTTTGCAGGCCGGACAGCACTTGGTGTTACCTTGAGAAACGAGTCGGATGGGGTGATCAGCTCTGGTGACGGTAGTATAAAGGCACTTATGTTTTTGCAAGGGAGCATAGATGGTACAATCTCCCAAGGCGGTTATAGGCCACCCTTGCAGACGGGTGCCACGCATCGCGATACGACGTTGGTGGTCGGCAAGGTGAATTTCAGGCCGGAGGGCGAAGAGGATGAACTATTTCTATTCCGTGTCGAGGATACGCTGGATGACGAACCCGACGAGTCGACCGCTTTCGCAACCTTGAAAGCGGACTACGATCAAAGTAATTCTTCATCGATCACCATCTGGGATCGTGGTTCGACGATCTTCGATGAAATCCGCATTGGTACGTCTTATCGGGCGGTAGTGCCGAGGACGACGATCCCGCCCCCCCCGACACCCTTTGGTGTTTGGGCGGCAGCGAATGAGCTGACGGGTCCGGAGGCCGATCCTTACGCCAGCGCGGCGGGTGACGGTGTGTCCAATCTGGTGCGGTATTTTCTTGGCATGGATCCCCGTGCGTATGCACCAGGCGGGGTCAAGTATGATTCCAATGGTTTAATCGACCCAGGATTGCCCAGAATCGATTTTCGGGAAGATGCGTTCGGCTTCATAGAACCGATCGCCGTGTTCCCGCGGCGGAAAGACCGTGAGACTGCCAATCTGCAATATCTCGTCCGATTCAGCGCGGACTTGGAGACTTGGTGGATCTCATACGAAGAACCCGAGCTCATGGCTGAGGGCGGCGTCGACCACGAGGTCGATCTTGTCTGCGTGCCATTCCCATTATTCATTGAGACCGAAGAAGGCATGATCCAGCCCATCTTCTTCCAGCTCCTCGTCCAGCACGACTGGATGAATCCCTAATCATTTCATCTGTTCGCCGGTGGTTGTGGTACATGAGACGGGCTTGCGGTCAGCCACAAAGATAGACGATTGAGATTACTTGCAGGATGCAAAAAAGGGGGTGAATGGCATCATGGCGTCCTGTTCGTAACCATCGCGACCACTGATTCGTCAAGTACATCGCGTTTTGATGGACAGTTGCTGCCGAAAGTTGATACATCCTCTCCTTGAGGAGTTGATGTATGAAACAGCGTCCCAATTTTTTGATCTTTTGCGTGGATGAGCAGCGGGGTGATCATCTCGGGTGCATGGGACATCCGCATGTGCAGACGCCGAATCTGGATCGTCTGGCATCTGAAGGTACACTGTTTCGCAATTGTTTTAGTTCAAGTCCGGTTTGCATGCCTGCTCGCGCTACGATGCTCACGGGGCTCACGAACCGTGCGTCTGGTGTTTATACCAATGGCATCCATCTCGATGAAACCATCCCCACGTTGCCCGGCATTCTGGCAGATGCTGGCTATCGAACGCATGCCGTCGGGAAATTGCATCATAAGATATGGGGTGGTCGAACGATTGCGCCGGATGAAGATACAAGCTTGAATCCCGAGCGACGTATCTACTGGGATTGGCCGGGGCATTGGGAAGGCAAGCATTACAAGGAATTTCCGGATAATTATTACGGCTACCAGACGTTAGACGTCTGTAACGGGCATGTAAATTATGCCTATGGTGATTATGTGACATGGCTGGAGAAGGCGCATCCGGGGGCATATGAAGGGTATCGATATCGGCATGATCATCCCAAGGCACTCACGATTGATCCGGAGTTGCATTACAATCACTGGATTGCAGATCGGACGATTGCATTTATCCGGGATCACATTTCGGCGGCCAGTTGTCTGGTGACGGGTGATGGTGAGCAAGTGTCGGGTGTCGGGTGTCGCGAAGGCTCTGCGCAACCATTTTATATTTGGTGTTCGTTTCCGGATCCACATGAGCCTTTTGCAGCGGTACAGAAATGGGCAGACGTATACACGGATCTGGAAATATCGCTACCGGAGCATTCGGTGCAACTAAGTCGCGATAATCACTGCGACGCCTTACGGCAGCTTGGGGTTGGACAAGAGGTGTTTGATCCGGATTGGACGCGCGCATGTATCCGGCAGACGTATGGGATGATTTCGCATATCGACGAACAGATTGGCCGGGTGCTCGATGCGCTGGATGAAACAGGGCAGGTCCACAATACCGTCGTTATGTTTATTTCTGATCATGGCGATCAACTGGGGGAGCATGGCTTGTTCTACAAGGGTATCTTTCCGTTCAATGCGCATGCACATATTCCCTTTATTGCCAAGGTCCCTGGTTGTCAGCATGCGGGAAATATCATCGAGGATGTTGTGAGCCAGTTGGATCTCGTTCCGACGGTATTGGATCTGGCGGGTGTGCCGCATCCGGATGACACGCTTCGCGCAGCCCATTGTGATGAGCCGGGCACGGTTCCCGAACCTGCCTTGCCGGGGGAGGCTTTAACACCTGTGCTTAAACACGGCGTGCCTCCTTTTCGCAAAAATGCCTTGATCGAACTAGACTGGGTGAAAGGGCCTTTTCGAGCCTTGCAAATGCGATCACTGGTTACAAATAACTACAAGCTTGTTTATTACGCACCGACACAGGAAACGCTGCTGTTTGATCGGCGGGAGGATCCCGATGAGCTGCGAAATGTAGCTGATGATCCAGCTTACGCTGCTATCGTTACGGCCATGCTGAAAAAACTGCTGGCCGAATTAGCACGCACGGAGCATCGCGCCTATGCCCAGAATACGGGAGCATGAGGGTCTTGACCTGATTGACCGAATTGAAGGTCTTCAGTCTTCAGTCTTCGGTCTTCCGTCTGTATGTTGGCTGGTCCAGTGGGAGACAAAACGTTGCCATTCGTCTTGCAAACCGGGTTCGTGACCGAGCCTTTCCCAGATGTTCGCCCGATGGAATGCAGTACCAGCCAGTGGTAGACGTTTTGTTTGCGGGGAACGCCCGGCGAGGAGTGGATCCTGATGGGGCGGGCAGCGTCGCTGAAGTTCCTCAATGAATCGCAAGATGCGGGGTCCGACAAACCAGGGGGTCGGCCCGTCCGTTTCCTGGCGATACGTGCGCGGGGCCATGTATTCGATTAACGGATGATCATCGCGATTGACAGGATAATCGTCAAACAGCTCGCGCGAAGCTGTCACATTGGCGGCATAAAAAAACATGATGTTTTGTGCATCGAGAGGGAGCGCTAAATGCTGCAGATCGCGATGTGTGCGCCCTGCAACGGCTGCCCGACGATCTGCCAGACCGTCCAGCCGTGATGGTGGAACCACAAAGGGTGGGGTATGACCAACGAGTGCGATTACCTCCTCGAACGGCTGGAAGTTGCCCCGCCAGAGCGAAACCTGCTCGAAGACTTCGAGCATGGTTCGCGTGATAACAAAAAGCTCAAATTCGGTCATCATGTAGAGTGGCAACCATTGCACAAAAACGCCACCTGGATTCAAACTGCGTTTGGCGCTTTCAAAATGCTCTTTGCTATATAGATTTCCATCACCGATGCGGAAGGGCACAAAGAGATCGGAATTGATCATGTCGAATGTTTGTCCGGATGCCATCAGGAAATGTCTTCCATCCTCTGCCAGAATTGTCGATCTTGGATCCTCAAAAAGCCCACCGGTATAATCAAAATCATTATAGTCGGTGAAGAAGGTTCGGGCCGCTTCGATAACTTCGGGGATGAGTTCGGCCGTGATGATACGGCGGGGGTTGGGGAATTGCGGATCTAATGCACCGCCCGCGGTGATACCCGACCCCATTCCGAGAAAGAAGATCGTTTCGGTTTCCGGATAGGCAAATAAGGGAATATCATTTTGCATGCGCGATTGCATGTAGGATCCGGTGGAGCCGAGGCCGTAGTGGGAATTGATTTTAATGGCCAATCCATGGCGGTCTTTCGTGACCGCAACCGTGACATCGCGTCCTTCCCAGGTTTGCAGTACTTCTTCGGGATCGCGCAATGGGTCAATACTAGTGATGGGAAGGTGCGTGGGATCCAAACTGGTAAAAACGAGTATGATGACCAGAACACTTGTACATTTGATTGGAATGCCGCGTTTGTCCCAGGCAAATGGCAGGAAAAAGGATGCTGCGAGGTACAGGATGGCGATCGCTTGCATCGTACGCCACATGCCGAACCATTCCAAAAACACAAAGCCGCAGAGCAATGCCCCGAGAATGGAGCCAGCCGTGTCAACCGCCGTCATACGACCAAGGCTTTTGCCGGCGGATTCGGCGTACCGTTCCTCGGCCTTCATCAAAAGAGGGAAAATGGTACCTGCAAGCAAAGCGGGGAGTCCGAACGTCATGAATCCCTGTCGAAAAACCAAACGGATGTACGCCGCCCATGACCCGCGAAAGGCAATAATTTGTAGATTGTCGGTCAGGTGCATCAGCACAAAGGGCGTGAGTGCAATGGCGACTCCACTCATCAAGGTAAGCGCGGTAAGCATTAAATACGGGCATATGCGGGTGCGGGATAGCCACGAGCTGATCAGTGCGCCAGCGGACAGACAGATCAGTACGATAACAAGAATGGTAGAATAGGTGTAGACCGAATTTTCGAGCACTTGTCCAAACATGCGCGTCCAGAGAACTTCAAGAGCCAGAAACGCGAATCCGGAGATAAAGCAAAGTGGCAAGATGGACCAGCGCCCGCGCCGCGCCGTGGCGTGGTGTGCTGTATGCTTCGGAGCGGGTGGTTCCTGTGGCGGAGGCAGGGGGTGATCGGTATGCACTGATCGGTTTCGATTTGCAATGGAAAAGGCCAGTAGCCCGACGCCTGCGCTAATGATCATGGCGCCGAGAAAGGTGAATCGGAAGCCAAACCAGAGCGGCAAGAAGAAGCCTGCCATAAAGGCGCCTAGGGCAGCGCCAAGCGTGTTGATCCCGTACACGCGCGCGGCAGTGACACCGAAGACATTGCGCTTGCTAATTAAATATTGTCCAATCACGGGCAGGGTGCCACCCATGCAGAACGCGGGCGGAAAGATGAGGAGGGACGTCAGTAGGAATTTAACGGCAAGCAATAACGGGCGCGAGTGGATATGTTGGTAGAAGAAAGGATAGATTCGGTAATAGCCCTGCAGAATGCCAAAATAGAAAATGGCGGTTATTGCGATGCCCAATTGGAGTGTAGCATAGAGACGTAACGCATTTGCTGTTTGGGTTGCACGCCGACCCCAAAACCAGCTTCCGAGTGAAAATCCGGCAAAGAGGCATGCTAGCGTGGCGGCGGCAGCATGCGCCGTACTTCCGAAAAGCAACCCGAGTTGCTTCATCCAAAGCACTTGATATACAAGGCCGGCAAAACCGGAAAAGAAGACAAGGACAAAGATTTTCATGTGCAAGGTGCTATCATACCGTACATGATTTGTCAGTGACATTTCGTGGTATGGCTTGTACGGTACTCGAAACGAATTACGTTCGTTCGATTTTTAGTGAATTACAGGTGCATATTATGCGAATGGAAAAAGATGCCTTAGGTGAGGTTGCGGTTCCTGATGAGGCTTACTATGGCGCCCAAACGCAGCGGGCCATTGAAAATTTTGCCGTGGGCGATGAATGTCTACCTAAAGAATTTTTGTTGAGTCTAGCTCGCGTGAAGCAAGCAGCGGCCCAGGTGAACGCGGAACTGGGACTGCTTGATGCATCCGTGGTTGACGCTATCAGCGAAGCTGCTGAAGAAATTATCAGCGGCACGATAGGGCTGGATGCTTTTCCTTTGCGGATTTGGCAGAGCGGCAGTGGCACGCAGTCGAATATGAATATGAATGAGGTTCTGGCAAATCGCGCCAGTGAGTTGCTGGGCGGCAAGCGCGGAGTAAAATCACCCGTACACCCCAACGATCATGTAAACAAGGGCCAGTCCACGAATGATATCTTTCCGACGGCGATGCATGTATCGGTAGCGATGGCGCTATCGGAGCGTTTGCTTCCGTCTCTTGAGAAGCTGCAGACGGTATTAGACGAAAAGGTTGCCGCCTTTGCGGATATCGTAAAGATCGGTCGGACACATTTGCAGGACGCAACGCCATTAACCGTCGGACAGGAGTTTTCCGGTTATGCAGCGCAGATACGTCAGGCACGCTTGTCTCTTGAACAAGCCTTGCCCGAAGTGTGCCAATTGGCTGTTGGGGGAACGGCTGTCGGAACCGGCATCAATACGCACCCTGCTTTTGGGTTGAAGGTGGCCGAGAGGCTTGCTTCCAGCACAGGGTTGCCATTTGTGCAACAGGAGAATTTGTTTGCCGGCCTGGCCGCGCATGATGCCATCGTACGGCTTTCGGGGACCTTGCGCAGCCTTGCCGGGGCCTTGTTCAAGATTGCGAATGATATCCGGTGGTTGGGCAGCGGTCCGCGTAGTGGGCTGGGGGAATTGCAATTGCCCGCAAATGAACCCGGCAGCTCGATCATGCCGGGAAAGGTAAATCCCACCCAATGCGAGATGCTTACCATGATCTGCTGTCGCGTTTTCGGCAATGATGCTGCGATTGCATTTGCGGGTACGCAGGGACAATTTGAATTGAATGTGTATAAACCCTTGATGGCGCATGCCATTCTGCAATCGATTACGCTTTTGGCGGATGGTATCTGTTCGTTTGCCGATAAATGTTTGCAGGATCTGACCGTACATGAGGAGCAAGTACGCGCGCATCTGGATCGGTCGCTGATGTTGGTTACCGCACTCAATCCGCATATCGGATACGACAGTGCGGCCGCCTTGGCACTGCAGGCCTGGCGTGAAGGCAAGACACTGCGGGAAGTGGCATTGGCAAGTGGACTCTTGACAGAAGATCAATTTGATACATGGGTGCAGCCTGCTGACATGACAAAACCCAAGGGGATTGGCGTATGACGATGCCTGTATATGTGGATTTTGATGACGTGCTTTGTGAATCCGCTCGCCGCCTTGCACAAATTTCGGGTGATCGTTATGGCAAGCCTGTCGCTTTCGAGGATATCTATTCCTTTGATCTAAACAAATCCTTCGGACTCGATGCATTGGAGCAGTTGGATTTATTTACGCTGTTTCATGATGAGGAGATGCTATATTCGATACCGCCGATACCGGATGCAATTGCGGGCATGCAGAGTTGGGCTGCGGCTGGTTGCCGGATCGAGATTGTGACGGGACGTCCACCAGCAACACATGATATTTCCTGTGCTTGGTTGGAGGCCTATGAAGTGCCTTATGATGGCATTACGTTCGTGGATAAATACCGGCGTGGGCATGCTCCTGTCGCGGGTGTGCAACAATACACGCTTGAAGAAGTGTCCAAGGCTGAATATGCCTTGGTAGTAGATGATTCGCCTGACATGATGCAATTTCTGGCAGAACATACCGATTGGGCCTTGGCGTTGTTTGACCGTCCGTGGAATCGCAGTTTGCGTGTAGACAACCTGCGTGATGGTGTTCAGCGTTTTCGCGGTTGGCAAGAGCTGCAGCTTGCGCATCCTGCACCAGGCGTGCGGTAATGGAGAACAAGAGCATGGTGGATGATCGGATAACATTTGCGGAAGAAACGAATGGGTTTTCGCGTAGACTGGCCCAATTGCGCTGGTTTTTAAGTCATGATGCGGGAGCAATGGCGCAATTTATTAAATATGGCGTTGCGGGGGGGACCGCCACGGCTGTGCATATTAGCCTCTTCTTTCTCATTGGCTGGCGGTTGTTTCCCTCGCTCACAGAGGACGATTGGATGGTACGTTTGCTCGGAATAACACCGGGTGAAGTAGACGAGGGCCGGCGCGCATTGCATGCTGCCATATCTACAACGATTGCATTTTTCATCGCGAATGCTGTCGCGTATGTTTTGAACATCCTGTTTGTGTTCAAAAAGGGGCGGCATCATTGGTTTGTCGAAATTGGTTTGTTCTATGCGGTTTCTGCTGTCTCTATGGTTATCGGGACCAGCCTGCAGTCCGTTTTAATTGCCCGCTATGGCGTGATGACGACGCTGGCTTTTGGTTCGAACACCATAAGTGCGCTTCTAATAAATTACGCCATGCGGCGATTTGTCATTTTTAAGGGATAGGGTCTTTTATGCAATTACCATTACTGGATGATATGCATGTACATTTGCGCCAAGGGGACATGTTGCAAAATGTAGTGCCATTAACGCGCGCTGGCGGAGTGGGACGTTGTGTCGTGATGCCGAACACAGATCCGCCGATTACCACAATCGAATCCGCGATACGTTACAAACGTGAACTGGAATCGGGGAACACCGGTATTGATTTCCTGATGACACTATATCTATGTCCGGATTTGCGACCAGAAGATATGGTTGCGGCAAAGGATGCTGGTGTTGTCGGCGTAAAGTGCTATCCGCAGGGTGTGACCACGAATTCTCACTGGGGTGTGGCCGACTTACGGGGGTATGATCCGTTGTTTTCCGCCATGGAGAAGGCGGGTTTACTCCTGTTGTTGCATGGGGAAGTGCCAAGTCAGTCCGAGGCCGATATTTGCATTTTAAATGCCGAGGAGCGCTTTCTACCAGAAGTAGCGCGTATCCACGAGCAATTCCCCATGTTGCGCATCGTTCTCGAGCATGTAACGACGCGCGAAGCCGTCGCATGTGTAAAGGGGCTAGGGGACACGGTTGGCGCCACCATTACCGCGCATCATTTGGAGCTCACAGTCGATGACTGGGCAGGAAAGAATCATAATTTCTGCAAGCCGGTGGCTAAGTATCCGCATGATCGTGAGGCATTGCGGGAAATTGTCGCAGCGGGACATCCGCGTTTTTTTCTGGGGTCTGATTCAGCCCCACATCCACGCTCGGCCAAGGAGGGGGCTTGCGGTTGTGCCGGCGTTTTTACGGCACCCTTGCTTTTGCCGTATCTTGCCGACACATTTGAACGGCTTGGTTTTCTGGATCGACTGCACGACTTCGCGTGTGTTTTCGGGCACACATTTTATGGTTTGCCTGCGCCCAAGGGGAAGCTAACACTCGAAAAAGTCGAGCAGATAGTGCCGCCCGAATATGGCGGCGTGGTCCCTTTTCGGGCTGGCGAAACGCTTGGCTGGAGATGCAGGAATTCTTAATCTGTCGCGGCCGCTTTAACAATCAGAACGGCATTGCTGCCGCCGAATCCGAAACTGTTTTTCATAACATAGGGCCTTTGCAGTGTTGTGCGCGTAGCGGGAGCAAATTTCAATCCTTGTGCTGCTTCATCGGGAGTATCCAGATTCATGGAAGCAGGAATGATACCTTCCTCCAGACTCAGTATGGTGGCTAGCAAATCCATGGTTCCCGAACCACCGATCATATGTCCGTAATACGGCTTGAGCGAGGATACCGGCACCGTTGATGCCGCTTGCCCCAGAATGGATTTCATGGAGAGGGCTTCCACCGCATCATTGGCCACCGTTCCGGTTCCATGGGCATGTATCCACCCGAGATGGTCGACCTTGATGCCAGCATCTTCCAGTGCGGCTTGCATCGCCTTGGTTTGGCCTTTTTCGTTGGGGGTGGTAATGTGGGACGCATCGGAACTTTCGCCAAAACCACAAATTTCTGCACGTGGGCTTACGCCCCGGATTCGGGCCGCATCCTCTGATTCCAGATAAATAACGGCTGCGCCTTCTCCAATAACACAACCATCACGATCACGGTCGAATGGACGGCAGGCTTTCTGTGGATCGGCGCAACGGCTCATCACACCTAAGTTGTCCCATGCCGCCAGCGTAAACGGGCTGAAAATCGTATCGGCTCCCACACAGAGTGCCTGCTGCCAATATCCGCAGTGAATCATGCGATAAGCATATCCGAGTACTGCTGTACTGGAGGCACAGGCGGCAGAGATCACGAAGTTGGCACCCTCGAGACCAAATCGCATCGCAAGTTGTGCGCTGATGGCATTATTCATGCAGCGCGGTACCGTTGTCGGGCGAACCCATCTGGCCCCCTTGGAGAAAAAGGTTTCATTGGCTTGAAAGAAACGCTCTACGTTGGAAGCGCCTGCCCCGACGAGAACGGGTATCTCGCGTGGTTTGCCATGATGCGCTAGCACATCTGCCTGCTGCAACGCTTCTTCGGACGCGAGCGTTGCCGTATCGAGTGCTATATCGTCATACCGAATCCGTGCATCGTGCAGGGCCGCACGTAATGATTCGCGGTTGATTTGACCCCCTGCTGTTGTCTTGGTAGTGACCGCAGGGGACATCGTGATTTTGCCCAGTCCGCTTGTCTGCCGTTGCAATGCAGAACGCAAGGCGTGTTGTCCGATTCCGAGACACGACACACAACCCGCGCCAGTAACGACGACTTTATGAGATCCTAATGCAGGCATAAGACTTTCCTGTCGCGTCTATTCGCCAATGATTTTGGCATCTTCATCCAAGAATATGCCTTGCAGGTTCATGCGCAGGGATTCCTGGTTTGTCGCCACTTTCAAACCTTCTGATTCTGTGATCCGCCCGTTGATGATATGGTCATACGCGGAATGATTAAATGATTGCATGCCGTCTTCGCGTCCGCCTTGAATGGCAGTTGCAATATGGCTCAGGCGCCCTTGTTCGAGCAGTTTGCGCACAGTGGGTGTATTAATGAGAATTTCGACACCGGGGATCAGACCGCCATCAACATCCGGAATGAGGCGCTGACAGATTATGGCGCGAAGATTGGCGGCCAAGGCTAGACGTACGTTGTCCTGTTCATAGCTGGGAAACACATTGATAATACGAGGAATCGCTAAATCTGCGGTTCCGGCGTGTAGCGTCGAGAATACAAGATGGCCAGTTTCGGAGGCGAGAAATGCGGTACGAATGCTCACGGCGTCGCGCATTTCCCCCACGAGAATGACATCGGGGTCTTGTCGCATCATGTTTTTTAGTCCGGCTTCGAAGCTTAGGGTGTCAATTCCCACCTCACGCTGCGTAATCATGGCCTTGTCATCGGTGAATATATATTCGACGGGATCTTCAACGGTAATGATACGGCAAGGGCGTGTACGGTTAATGGTGCCGATCATCGCGGCGAGCGTGGTGGATTTACCGCTTCCCGTCGTTCCGGCTAAAAGAATAATGCCGTTCCGGGCTTCGATGATTTTGTGCAAAATATCAGGAAGGCGAAGCTCTTCAAACGTCGGAATCTTTTGTTTGACATGTCGAAATGCAATCACGGGAATCCCTTGTGCATTAAATACATTTACGCGAAAGCGGCCAACCTCTGGTTCGATATGCGAAAAATCAATTTCGTGTTCGCGTTCATACACATCCAATAGGTGCGCAGGTGTGATTTCCTTGACAATTGCTTTAATATCTTCTGCAGAGAGTACCGGTAAATCCGCCGCCGCAAGTGTGCCGTTGATGCGAAACCCGGGATGGTGATCAGCTTTCAAGTGAATATCAGAGGCACCGCGTTCGACAGCGGCAGATAAAATGTCATGTATCATCTGCAAGCTCCTTTGTTTAAAATCTGGAAGCAATATACGGCGAGATCCGTTGTTTGTAAACGTTTGCTTGCACATTGTCGGATTCTACGCGTGCGTGCGGCTATTGCGGATTGTGTGTGCGGATCTGCAAGCCGAGACTACATCTTTTTGTTCAAATGGCAGTTTTTACATTTGAATGGTTCGATCTTTGTTTGTTTTTCCCTTGTTCGTGTGTTTATATATCACGACTAGCGTTTTTGAACGGAAAGGTATTCGGACATGTTAAGACAAGGGCTATTATTGATGGCTACCGGAATCGGTATGGTCTTTATATTTTTGTGTCTGATGGTTGTCGTCATGATGGCTGTAGGTGCTTATTTCAAAGCGAATGAAGAACGTTATCGAGAGGCAGATTCTTCGGCACCGTCTGGCGCAGCGGCCAAGCCCGAGAATATTGCATCGGTCGTGGCTGCTATCGCCGTTGCTTTGGACCACATGAAGCCGAATACAAATAAAGTGTAGAGAGGTAAATATTCGTCATGGGAAAAAAAAGAATCAAATTTATGTGTACAGCGTTCCGGGACGGGTTTCAGTCTGCTTATGGAGCACGTGTTCTAACGGACGATTTTTTGCCTGCCGTTGAGGCGGCTCGCGATGCCGGGATTGATTGGATGGAAGCGGGGGGCGGGGCACGTTTCCAGTCGTTGTACTTTTATTGCAATGAGGATGCTTTTCATATGATGGATCGTTTCCGTTCCACGGTGGGGCCGGATGTGAATTTACAGACACTGGCACGTGGTGTGAATGTAGTGGGCTTGGACTCGCAGCCCTCTGATGTGATCCAGTTACATGCAAAACTTTTCAAAAAACACGGTATCACAAGTATTCGGAATTTTGATGCCCTGAATGACGTGAACAACCTGATTTACAGTGGCAAATGCATTCATGAGGCGGGTCTTAAGCATCAGGTTTGTGTGTCGATGATGGAACTTCCGCCCGGTTGCGAGGGGGCGCATGATGCGGATTTTTATGAAATGTGTTTGCGATCGATTCTCGATGCGGATGTTCCATTTGATTCTGTCTGCTTCAAGGATGCATCGGGTACATCCGTACCTGCCAAAGTATATGAGACGATCCGGCGCGCCCGCAAAATGTTACCAGAAGGGATGCACATTCATTTTCATACGCATGAAACCGGTGGGATTGGTGTTATGTCGTACAAAGCGGCTTTGGATGCAGGTGCGGATGCGATTGATCTTTCCTTGGTTCCTGTATCCGGTGGGACTTGTCAACCGGATCTGGTCGTCATGTGGCATGCATTGCGGCAGACGGACTATGATCTTGGCGTCGATATCGAAAAAGTGATGGAGGCGGAGAGGATTTTCCAGGAATGCATGAAGGATTATTTTCTTCCACCTGAGGCTATTGCTGTGGAACCGTTGATTCTCTGGAGCCCGATGCCGGGTGGGGCCTTGACGGCAAACACCCAGATGTTGCGCGATCATGATATCATGGATCGCTTTAGCGAGATTATTCACGCCATGGGAGAGGTTGTGCGATTAGGGGGCTTTGGTACATCCGTGACACCGGTTTCCCAGTTCTACTTCCAGCAGGCATTCAATAATGTGATGTTCGGTCCGTGGAAAAAGATTGCCGAGGGCTACGGGAAGATGGTGTTGGGCTATTATGGTAAGACGCCTGTGAATCCAGATCCTGAAGTCGTGCGTATATCCTCCGAACAACTGGGTTTAAAACCAACAAAACTAACCCCGCTGGAATTAGATGATGCGGATCCCAAAAAAGGTTTGAAGGCTGCAGAAATCATGCTTGATGAAGCTGGCATCGAAAAAACGGAAGAAAATCTGTTTATTGCGGCAACTTGCAAGGAGAAAGGGATTACCTATTTGCGTGGCGAGGCAAAGGTGATGGTGCGCAAGAATGCCAAAGATCAAGACATCCCGTCGTCGCGCGCTACTGTATTCAGCGTTGACGTCAACGGGAAATCCTATGAGGTACAAAAAGAAGGCGATGCATTGGTCGTTGATGGGAAGCGTTATCAAATATCGGTTTCGGAAGGCGGGGAGGGGTCGGCAGTTCCTTCTGCTGCTCGTCCTGCCGATGGCGATGTTGAAGAGATCACGGCACCTATGCCTGGAAGCGTATTCAAGGTAATGTGCAAAGAGGGAGATACGGTGGCAGAAGACGATCAACTGGTTATTCTGGAAGCCATGAAAATGGAAATTCCCGTTAAATCCCCAAAGGCTGGAACTGTAGCTTCGGTGTTGGTGGCACCGGGAGGCACGGTTACGGCAGGGCAAGTCCTCTTGAAAATAAGCTGAGGCGGTTGGGAGTTTGTGATTATGTGCAGTGATGTCATTTTATGTATGAAGCGTACAGGGGCTATTTTGACCCTTGTGCTATGCACAGGGGCGATGCTCCCGGTACATGCCTTAGCGGAAGCGTCGGATCATCAGGCGACTGCTGAAAAGGTTAGCGTGAAAGAAACGGTAGTGGGATTGTTTCAATCAACGGGCATTTATGGTTTCATGGATGCAGCAGAAACAGAAGATCATACGATTGCCCGTCCGGATTCCATTTTGCACCCGGGACTAGGCCAATTGGTGATGATTATCGTGGGATGCGGGTTGATCTATCTGGCCATTGTGCACAAGTTCGAGCCTTTGCTTTTATTGCCCATTGGCTTTGGTGGTATTCTGGCGAACATTCCATTGGCAGGCATTGGCGAAGATGGCGGGATTTTGAAGGCAATCTATGACTTTGGGATCGAGGCCCCTTCGCTATTCCCTTTGCTGATCTTTATGGGGGTTGGAGCCATGACCGATTTCGGGCCCCTGATTGCGGATCCCAAAACAGCATTATTAGGGGCGGCTGCACAATTCGGGATTTTCTTTGCGCTCATCGGGGCACTCCTTATGCCCGGCATGGATTTTTCGGTTGCAGATGCCGCGTCAATTGGGATTATCGGTGGCGCCGATGGGCCGACTGCCATTTTTCTTGCGGGCCAGTTAGCGCCGGAACTGCTTGGGTCGATTGCTGTGGCTGCGTACTCTTACATGGCGTTGGTACCGATAATCCAGCCTCCCATTATGCGGCTTCTTACCACGAAAGAGCAGCGCAAGATCAAGATGAAACAATTACGGCATGTCAGCCGAACCGAGAAAATCCTTTTTTGTTTCGTTGTTTTGGGATTGTGCATTCTGCTGTTGCCATCAGCGACCCCGTTAGTTGGGATGTTGATGTTTGGTAATCTCATGAAAGAGTCCGGCGTGGTTGAACGTCTTTCCAAGACAGCATCGAATGAATTAATCAATATCGTTACCATACTTCTGGGACTTGCTGTTGGATCCAAATTGGCCGCTGATCAGTTTTTAAGCGTGGCGACACTCGGTATTGTTGCATTGGGACTGGTGGCGTTTGCCGTCGGTACAGCCTCTGGCCTTTTGCTCGCACATGTGATGAATTGGTTTTCCAAAGATCCTATCAATCCATTGATTGGTGCCGCAGGGGTTTCTGCCGTTCCCATGGCCGCACGTGTTGTAAATAAAGTGGCACTTGATTCCGATCCGCATAATTTTCTACTGATGCATGCAATGGGTCCGAATGTCGCCGGGGTTATCGGTTCTGCCGTCGCGGCTGGCATATTGCTGCGGCTAGTTGCCATGTTTGCGGGATAGCCTTATGCAAACAATTCTTCTTGCAACACGAAATCGTAAAAAATGCGCCGAATTGCAATCTTTGTTGCGTAGCGTGAACGGGCATTTTCATGTATGCACAATAGAGGATGCTCCGCAGGATTTGCCAGAAGTGGAAGAAGACGGTGAAAGTTTTGCCGACAATGCACGTAAGAAAGCGATCACGCTGGCCAAAGCTTCAGGCTTCATGACATTAGCGGATGACAGCGGACTATGTGTTGATGCGCTTGATGGCGCACCCGGAGTGCGTAGTGCACGGTTTGCAGGGGATTCATGTGACGATGCTGCCAACAATGCACTCTTGCTTGATAAAATGCGCACGGTATCCAGTCGTAAGGCTCATTTTCAATGCGTGCTTGCTCTGGCAACCCCGGATGGGATCTGTGATACGGTGTCGGGCGTGTGTGCCGGAACGTTGCTTACCAAGGCAAGCGGGCAGGGTGGATTTGGATACGATCCGTTATTCGTTCCCGATGGGTATGCATGCTCCTTTGCCGAAATGCCAGCACAGGAGAAACACCGCATCTCTCATCGTGGGAAAGCTTTACAGGCGGCCTTGCGAACATGGCTTGTAGACGGGACTTTTAAAATCGTGTGAGTATTTCACTCTTCTGCAAGTCGAACATGGGGCAATGCTACGCCGCTTGGAGGCTGGAATATCACATGGAATTGTTGCAGCATAAGCTGGTGTAAAGACTCGGGGCGTCGATTGAAGTCAAACGTCCAAATGGCGGTTTGCAAGCTGGTTTGATTTGCTGTGGTAGAGGTGATGCGCCCTGGCACTTCGATTCGTACTTCTGTGGAAAACCCGGCCAGGAATGGGCGTATATGTTCGATTTCCTGCTGGGAAAAATTCGGCGGAATACGGTCGGCACTTTTTACGAGTGCCGGGCGGTTAAAAATATATTGCCCGGTTTCCTTACGTTCTAGCGAGAATCCTTGCTGGGCAAAAAAAGGTATATCCGCGAGTCTACTGATATCTTCGATGTCCAGCACAAGCGAAAAGTCACGCCATTGCGGGCGTGTGTTTTGGCGCAAGGAACGCATCGAAACCCCATATTGCTGCCATTGCTGCAACTGTTCACGAATAGCAGAAGTGCTAGGGTCCAGGAACGTCATGATCAGGGGGGCTGGATCCCGGGCGGGAACCGATCCTTCAGCCAAGGCTAAGTCACGTCGTAAGGAGAACATAGCGCGAAACTGCGTGATGGCTTGTTCGGTAATGGCATAATGCAAGCGATATACGGCACTACCATCGCGCTGGATTTGAAGGTGATGATCCATTTCAATGCAACCACTTCCAGAAAAGACAATCAGTAGTAACAAACCAAACACGAAGATATGGTGTTTTAACATGGTACACTCCTTAACGCGTTTCGGTACTGAACTCATATACGGTTTCGCCTGGTGCTACCAATCCCAGTTCGCGCGCGGTGTGTTCGACGAAATCCGGATCATTGATAAATCGCTCTTGATATGATTTCAGTTGCTGGATGCGGTCTTCTTTGAGCGCAATTTCGGTTTCCAAAGCCGCTTTTTCATCCCGCAGCGCATTTGCATCACGAATTACGGGAAAGAGCAACATGCCGAGCGCGGTTAAAATTGCAACAGCGATCACAATGAGTGCGGTGCGATAAATGATTTGTGTAAGCGTCATGAAACAGCTCCTGAAGTTCTCCTATTCCATATTCAAGGGTAGCGTCGATAATGTCAAGCTGGGGGTCACATCAAATCCACGGCATCTACGTCAAGGGCCAGTGTGACGGTTTGCGGAAGGGGAAGGGATGCGGCAATTTTGCGAAAGTAGCGCAGCGTCTTGCGAACCGACTTGCAGCGTATCATCACTTGATATCGATAAATATTTTTTGCTTTCGCCAATGGTGCGGGGGTGGCGTCTGCAATGATCAGGTTTGCGGGCGCTTCGGCTTGCAGCATACGGGCAACAGATTCCGAGGATAGGCGCACTTCGGCTTCATTGGCTCCTCGAAAGTGTAAACAAATCAAATGGGAGTGGGGCGGATAGAACAATTCTTGGCGAAAGGCCAATTCCGCGCTGGCGAATCCGGCATAGTCCATTTGGCGAGCCATTTGAATGGCGGTGTGATGTGGGGTATAGGTTTGAATGAAAACCTCACCAGCCACTTCCCCGCGTCCCGCACGGCCCGCTACTTGGGTGATCAATTGAAAGGTGCGTTCACCGGCACGGAAATCGGGCATGTGCAAACTCATATCGGCAAACATGATGCCGACTAAGGTGACGTTGGGAAAGTGCAATCCTTTGGCAATCATTTGGGTGCCGACAAGAATATCAATGCGGCGGTCTCGAAAACCATCCAGAATGCTGTCATACCCGTTTTTGCCACGTGTGGTATCGGTGTCCATGCGTGCGACACGTGCATGGGGGAAGCATTTTCGAACGATGTCTTCCAGACGTTGGGTGCCAAATCCTGCATAGCGAAAAGAGGGGTCGCTACATTGGGGACAATGCTCGGGCACGGATCTGCGTCCGCCGCAGATGTGGCATAGTAAAGCATGTTGCGTTTTGTGGTAGGTATGCGAAATGCTGCAGCTCGTACACTCGGAAACATAGCCACATTTAGGGCAAATCAGGGATGAAGCAAATCCTCTACGATTGAGAAATAACATCATTTGCTCTTTGCGCTGTAGACGGCTTTGCATAGCATCGAGAAGATCTTTGGCAAAAATGACCGGCTGTCCATGGCGTTCAGCCTCTATACGCATATCCACGACTTGCACCGTTGGCATCTGCCGGTAATCGGCACGGTCTGGCAGTGTGCAAAGGATATACTTGCCGCGTTGCGCATTGCTCCATGATTCCAAGGCTGGTGTGGCCGACCCTAAGATAATGGGGCAGCCGATTTGGTGTGCGCGCATAACAGCAACGTCGCGCGCGTGATATCTTGGGGCCTCTGATTGCTTGTAGCTTGGCTCGTGCTCTTCGTCCACAATAATAAGTCCAAGATGGGGGACTGGGGCAAATATTGCCGAACGAGCTCCAATAACGACATCTGCGTTACCCGTACGGATACGATGCCATTCGTCATGGCGCTCTCCTTCCGATAGGTGGCTATGTAACACGGCGATACGTTCTCCAAAGCGGGCGCGGAATCGCGAAACGGTCTGTGGCGTTAGTGCGATTTCGGGAACAAGCACAATCGCTTGTTGTTGACATTTGATGGCGGCAGCGATGGCTTGCAGGTACACTTCCGTTTTTCCGCTGCCCGTAACACCATGCAAAAGAATCGGTTTGGGCTTTTCTTCTTTCATCAGTTGCAACACAAGATGCAGCGCTTTTTGCTGGGCAGGCATAAGTTCGAGGGGTTCGGTACGTATAACAGAACTATGCGCGAAGGGATCGCGCGGTTGTATGGCGGTTTCAAGCGCAAGCACACCTTTTCGAACGAGCGTTTGCAGCGGGGTGCGTGATGTCCGCGTTTGTTGTAATACCGCAGTGACGGTTTGTGTTCCACCTGCGCTACGTAAAAGATCGATGATGCGCTGCTGTTGTTCCGTGTTTTTTTGGGAAATGTTGGCATTTTCGACGAGTCGGACGGCTTGTTGTTCGCGGAATCCAGCACCCGTTTTGCGCACGGGACCGGGTAGCGCGGTCCGGATGCATTGTTCCATACGCGCGCCGTAATAGGCAGAAATCCAGGACAGTAGCGTAAGAAGTTGTTCGTCCAGATAAGGGATTGGGCTGACGCGTTTGGTAATAGGCTTCAAGGTGCAACCGGCGTCGCTTTCTGAGATCAGTTTGACCACATAGCCCTGCACGTGCCGCGAACCAAACGGAACGGTCACACGTGATCCCACTTGCACGTCATCGACCAACGCATCGGGAATCAAATAATCAAAGGCGCGTTCAATGGCAATATCCACCACGATACGTGCAATACGATATGATGCTACACTCATAGACGGGATTGCATAGCATGAGATCTGCTGTATAGCAAAACCAGAAATTCCGGTTACGTGCCTGCGCTTGCATTTTACGGGGTGCAATACGCGCCCGCGATATGATGTACAGGCTTATCCATGAGCGGTATTTAACGGGAAATGTGCGAAAATGGTTTGTTTGGCGTCAGATTTTGTTAGTATTCATGAAATTTACAGGCTAGAGGATACGTGGAATGAACCAGAAAAGAGTGAGGATGATATGGCACTGAATATCGTGCGTGAGATCGATGGGAATGTTGCTGTTCGGAATGTGCTGATTAGTGTTTCCGACAAAAGGGGCGTGGATACGTTGGCAAAAGGATTAATTGCATCTTGTGATTGCATCAAGATTTATTCCACGGGTGGAACGTATGCACTTCTTCGCGATGTGCCGGGGGTGGCGGAGCATTTGGTTTCCGTTTCGGATTATACCGGACAACCCGAAATGCAGGGTGGTCTCGTAAAAACATTGGACTTCAAAATCTATCTTGGCCTGCTGAGTGAAACCTACAATCAAGCGCATCAGGACGATTTGGTGCGGACGGAGGCTATTGCCATTGATATGGTTGTGGTCAATCTGTATCCTTTTTCGCAGACCATTTCCGTCGACGGTGTGACGCCGGAACAAGCGCGCACAAATATTGACATCGGTGGTCCATGCATGATTCGTGCAGCAGCCAAAAATTATGTGCGGGTGGCTTCTGTGACCGATCCCGCGGATTATGATGTCGTACTTGCCGAACTGGCTTCTGAAAATGGTACAATTTCCTTGGCCCGCCGCTTTGCGTTGATGCAGAAGGCATTTGCACACACGGCAGCGTATGATACAGCGATTGCGCAGTATTTTGCGCGCGTATCGGAATCCGAGGTTAAGAATAGTTACAACATTCATTCTGCCTAGTGTGATAAGATGATTGACCTGCATATGCATTCGCAGGAGTCAGACGGCAGCTTGACGCCAGAATCGTTGGCAAAAGCATGCCGTAAAGCCGGGCTTACGGCGGCCGCTTTGACTGATCATGACACCGTGGGGGGGTGTCATGCTTTTTTGGCGGCTTGCGAGCAATATGGGATCCGCGGCATTGCGGCGGTTGAATTGAGTGCCGACTTCTCTCCCGGCACCATGCATGTGCTGGGGTATATTCCAGCGGCTTCGATTGATGCGTTACAACAGGAGTTGTCGCGTATCCAGTCGAGTCGAGCGGAACGTAATGAAAAGATTCTAGCGATCCTGACGGAACTGGGCTATCCCGTGGAGGCAGCCGAAGTCGCCAATGTGGCCGGGCAGGGCGTTACCGGGCGGCCGCACATTGCCGCTGCTATGCAAGCGAAAGGTTATGTAAAGAGCTTTCAAGAAGCATTTGTTCGTTTCTTGGGCAAGGGGTGTCCCGCGTATTGTGATCGGTATCGTTTAACACCGGCAGCATGTGTGCAAACCATTCGGAACCATGGAGGTGTTGCTGTTTTGGCGCACCCCTGTACCATGACGTTATCTGAAAAACAACTACATGCATGTATTGGTGAGCTTGTTTCCTTTGGTCTGCAAGGCATCGAGGTCTATTACCCCGAACACAGTAATGATAGTCGGCGCCTCTATCAACGACTAGCCAATGAATATGGCCTGATTCAAACGGGGGGGTCGGATTTTCACGGTGATATAAATCCGGCAATTATGCTTGGACGCGGATTTGGGAATGTCTACGTGTCAGACGATGTTCTTGACCAATTACTCGTGCATATGAACGTACCTTTGTCCAACTACAATGGAGCATGATGAAACGCTTTGTGCGGTGGGTTTTTTCGGGTTTTATTATCATCAGTGCGGCGCTGAGCATCTGGCAGGTGAATTGGGGGAGGCGCGACTTTCTCACACCGGAAGAGCGGGCTTGGCTGCAGGCGAACTACCGCGATATTGCAGTAGCACCCGACCCCCGCTGGACCCCGAGTCAGTCTATCGAAGACCATCAGATTTATCAGGGAATCTCAAATGATTTCATGTCGTTGATCGAACGTAAATTGGGTATTCGGTTTTTACGACTGCATGCCGAATCATGGGAGCAGGTTCTAGCCCTCGAAAAACAGGGAAAAGTAGATATTCATCCGGTCATATTTCATACGCCGGATCGTGAAGCAAATTGGCTGTTTACCGATGCGTACATGCGCATTCCGGTGATCGCCGTCGTGCGCGCCACGTTACTGGAACGGTTTCAACCTGAAAATATCTGGGATTTGCGGATGAGTGTTGGCCACGGGTATGGCATCGAAAGCTTTTTGCGGCACCATGCGAATCGCGAACTACAGCTTATTCCTGTGGAAAGTGATCGCTTCGGATTGATCAAGACTGCCTTGGGTGAGGTTGACGTCATGGTTACCGATCTGGCTTCGGCATCGTACTATATTGAAGAAGAGGGGCTTACGAATCTTCGTTTGGCTGCAACGTTAGGCGCGTTGTATGAGTTTCGTTTTGCATCACGAAGCGATCTGCCCCAATTACATAGTATACTGAATAAGGCATTGTCCCAAATTACGCGGGAGGAAAGACGCAGAATCTATGACCGTTGGATTGTGTTTGATCCCCGTCCGTTCTATCGATCTCCGACATTCTGGTATGTGACAGCCATTGCAGTGGCTTTGGTTGGCTTTGTGATTACGTTGATTCTGGGGTGGAATTTTGCATTGAAGCTCGAGGTAGACAATAAAACGGCGGCCTTGCAAGAGGCGCAGCGCAGGCTGGAACAGCGCGTACGACAACGCACTGCGGAGTTGGCTTCGGCGAATGCGGCTCTGGAGTCGGAGATGCGCGAACGCGCAAAGATTGCCCAGGATCTATTACATGTTAGCGGCAATGAACGGGCTCGTATTGGACGGGATTTACATGATTCGATTGGACAGAAACTGATTGGTATTCTTTATCTTACACGCGTTTTAGCCGAAAAATTCGATGATGCTGGCCGAGATGATGCTGCTGCTGTTTATAAGATCATCGATATCATTGACGCAGCACTGGTAGAAATGAAACAAATTGTGCGGGGTCTTTTGCCAGTGGACATTCTCAACCGAGGGCTTGTTACTGCTCTTCAAGCACTTTTGAAGGAAATCAGACAGCACCATGGGATTGCATGTTTTTTACAATGTGCTGACGAAACGGTTGCTGATTTAGACAATGCCTTGGCGACCAATTTGTATCGTATTGCGCAGGAAGCGATAAATAATGCGTTGAAGCATGCCGTGCATATATCACGCATCGTTGTTTCTCTACGCTTTGCTGGGCCGGAAGGTATTCTTTGTATCGAAAATGATGGGGAGGGTTTTTCGCTGGAGAAAGATGGCAGTGGCATGGGGCTGAAAATTATGCATTATCGTGCCATGTTGGCGGGCGGCAAATTGGAAATCCTTCCAAAATCGGAAGGTGGTACGATTGTGATATGTCACTTTAATCCAGCATTGCAGGAAGCGATGGATGGCGAAGGGCTTTAGTCGAATATTGAATCGGTTTTGTTATGGCTTTGCGGAAATCGCAGCAGATTGTAGCAACGATCCAATTACGGCAGTGATGATTTGATGTACAGGAGATCCAGTATGGAAATGCAACGACAAGCGCAGATCATGCTTGTGGATGATCACCCGATTGTTCGTGATGGTCTACACCAAATGATCGAACGTGATGCAGCTTTATATGTCTGCGGGGAAGCGGGTAGTGCTGATGAAGCACTTCGAAAGATCGCGCAAACACAACCGGATTTGGTTAGTGTCGATGTTTTTCTGGATGGAATCAATGGGATCGAGTTGACAAAAATGCTAACGGAAAAGTATCCCGGTATTCGGATTTTGATTCTTTCCATGCATGACGAGGCCCTGTACGCCGAGCGTGCGCTACGTGCAGGGGCCATGGGATATGTGATGAAACAGGCTCCTTCCAAAATAATTTTGCAGGCTATACATACCGTTCTTGCAGGAGAGCGTTATGTAAGCGAATCTTTACGGGATTTATTAGGCGATGAGAGAAAGCAGGGTGGCCCCGATCAAACTGTTTTTCCGGCGGATGTTGCCTCGATTCTCACGAGTCGTGAGTTGCATATATTCCGTGCTTTAGGAGAAGGGCTGGATCGCAATGCAATTGCAGCTACGTTTAATATCAGCACTAAGACGGTTGAGACACACAGGGCGAATATCAAAAATAAGCTAAACATTTCTCGTTCAGACGATGTAACAAAGATTGCACGAAAGTGGCTTGAACAAGGCGAGGTGCAGGAGAATGGAGCCACGGTATAATTTAGTATCCTCTTACAGCCCGGCAGGTGATCAACCGACAGCCATCGAAGCACTGTGTTCCGGGCTACACCGTGGAGAACGTTTTCAAGCTCTTGAAGGGGTAACCGGCTCCGGGAAAACGTTTACCATTGCAAATGTAATTGCACGGACAAATATGCCCGCCCTCGTGATTTCACACAACAAGACGTTGGCGGCCCAGCTTTACAATGAACTGAAGATGTTTTTTCCTGACAATGCGGTAGAATATTTTGTCAGTTATTATGATTACTATCAGCCGGAAGCATATATTCCCCAGACCGACACGTTTATTGAGAAGGACGCTTCCATCAATGAAGAGATCGAGCGCTTGCGCCTTTCGGCTACCAATGCGCTTTTAATGCGTAGAGACGTGATTATTGTCGCTTCCGTTTCTTGCATCTATGGTCTCGGGTCACCTGAAGACTACAGTGACATGCTTATACAGGTGACGGTGGGGGATGCGCTGCGTCGCGAAGCCTTGCTGGAGAAACTCGTTGCGATTCAGTATAACCGCAATGATTTTGAAACACTTCCCGGAAATGTCAGAGTGCGGGGTGATTGCGTTGATGTGTTTCCTTCCTATTCCAGACTCGGATTACGCATTACGTTTTTTGGCGATGAAATCGAACAACTTCAGGAACTGGACCCGGAATCCGGGCGTGTGATGCGGGCTCTGGAGCGCATTAGCATATCGCCTGCAAAACACTTTGTGATGCCACATGCCAAAGTGGAAACGGCACTAGCACGCATCCGGGACGAGCTTGATGCAAGATTACGGGAGTTGGAGTCGGCTGGCCGGTTGGTCGAGGCGCAGCGCCTTCAGCAACGCACATTATATGATCTCGATATGATGAAGGAGCTCGGGTATTGCAGTGGTATTGAGAACTACTCACGGCATCTCAGTGGTCGCGCAGCAGGTGAGCCACCGGCGACGCTGTTGCACTATTTCCCCGACAACTTTATTACCGTGATCGATGAGTCACATGTTACTATTCCGCAACTGCGCGCCATGTTCCACGGGGATCAGTCGCGCAAGCAAACCCTGATTGAGCATGGATTCCGCCTGCCATCTGCCGCCGATAATCGCCCGTTGGCCTTTGATGAATTCCTGACCGCCACCGGCCCCATTCTTTTTACAAGTGCCACGCCGGGTACATTTGAACGGCA
Organism: Kiritimatiellia bacterium; assembly: GCA_007129405.1. Lineage (GTDB taxonomy): Bacteria > Verrucomicrobiota > Kiritimatiellia > UBA8416 > UBA8416 > T3Sed10-140. The sequence goes on along the minus strand of SKVN01000041.1, from coordinate 10,422 downwards.
GGTGTGCAAAGAGGTGGTGCCGCAAGTGATTCGACCAACCGGATTGTTAGACCCCCCGGTTGAAGTTCGCCCGCTTGCAGGACAAATTGATGATGTGATGGAGTGCGTGCGAACGCAGTCCGAAAAAGGCGAACGCGTTTTGGTTACGACGCTGACAAAACGTACGGCAGAAGATTTAGCCGCCTATTTGAGTCGGATGGGGTGCAAGGTGGAATATTTGCATAGCGATATCGATGCGATTGAACGTGTGGATATTTTGCGCCGTCTTCGAAAAGGCGACTTTGATTGTTTGATCGGCATTAATCTACTGCGAGAAGGTTTGGATTTGCCGGAGGTCTCACTTGTGGCAATTTTGGATGCTGACAAGGAGGGTTTTTTGCGTTCGGAGACAGCCTTGATTCAAACGGCGGGGCGTGCCGCACGCCATGTGCAGGGGCGCGTCATTTTGTATGCCGATAAGATCACGGACTCGATGCAGCGGATGATCGATATCACCCGTGCCCGTCGTGAGCGTCAGTTGGCCTATAATGAAGAACATCATATTACTCCGGTTAGCACAATCCGCGCAATTGACGCGGGCTTGCGCACTACATATGATGAGCAGGAAATTGAGCGTAAGGTTGTTGCAGAAGGTGGCGAGGATTACGATGTACACGAGGCCATACAGGCGTTAGAGCAAGAAATGCTAGAGGCTGCAACCGCGTTGGAGTTTGAGCGGGCTGCCACCTTGCGTGACCGCTGGAATGCGTTGAAGCAGGATGTAAAAGATAGGTAAGACGTTTTTTGGGGCAAGAAAGAGTAACCCGCTTTCGCCGAAAGCGCGGCTGGTGCGTTTGTAGTGCATGTGGTGTCCGTGGAGAGTCCTTGGGGCTTTTTACGGGCTGGCTATGAACGATCCACGCGCGAGCCTGCTTACATCGAAAGCAGGCTACAGGGTATTGAAGTTACCGGTTAGCAAGGGCACTTGGGCAGCCAAGATGATGCGGAGGAGAAACTACTTACACTTAATCGGAACCACTTGATCGCTTACACTTACTCGAAAGTCAGTGCTCATAATATCGAGTAAGTGTAGGGGATTAAGTGTAGGCGAGTAAGTGTGTAAACAATGAAGTTACAACCTAGTAAAGGAGATAGGTATGCAGGGACGTAGTGTATGGGGGAGTAAAGTCGGTTTTTTGCTGGCGGCAGTTGGGTCCGCGGTCGGGCTTGGAAATGTGTGGCGCTTTAGTTATGTATCCTATCAAAACGGAGGAGGAGCTTTTCTGGTTCCGTATCTGGTTGCCATGCTTACTGCGGGCATTCCGCTGATGATTCTGGAATATGGTTTGGGACATCGCGAAAAGGCATCGCCACCTTTGGCTTTTGCGCGTGTGCATCATTTATGGGAGCCTTTTGGCTGGTGGATGCCGATCGTGGCCTTTTTTGGCATTAATCTCTTTTATGCTGTCGTGATCGGTTGGTGCTTCAATTACTTTTTGCTGGCTCTTAATCTCGGATGGGGAGCGGAAACCGGTGTTTTCTTTGAAGAGCATTTTTTACAGGTTTCATCGGGTCCGTTCGAATTCGTAGGTATTCGTTGGCCAATTTTTGCGGGGGCTTTACTTACATGGGTGCTCTGCTGGTTGATTTGCTTCAAGGAAATTCGGCATGGTATCGAGAAGGCGAGCCTATTGTTCATGCCCGTGCTTCTTGTTATGACGATTATTCTCGTAGCGTGGTCGTTACAACTCGAGGGGGCCACGGATGCCGTGTGGAATCATTACCTGCGCTTTGAGTGGAGCAAGATATCTTTGCTGACCGCCGAGGGGCGCAGTGTCTGGATTGCGGCATACGGGCAAATTTTCTTCACGCTTTCCCTAGGGTTCGGGATTATGATCACGTATGCCAGCTATCTGCCCAAGAAATCTGATATTACGTCAAATGCGATCATTACATGTTTGATTGATTGCTCTTACTCCATTTTTGCTGGATTGGCCGTTTTTGGCACGATTGGATATATGGCACAGACGAAAGGTGTTGCATTCGAAGAGGCCATCACGGCTGGCCCCGGGCTCGCATTTGTGGTATATCCCGAGGCCATTAACCAGTTGCCTGCGGGAAACCGCCTTTTCGGCGCGCTCTTTTTTCTTGTCCTTATTATTGCAGGTATTTCTTCGGCCATATCTCTTACGGAGGCTTTTACTTGTTCCGTGTGCGATAAGTTCAAATTCGAGCGCAAGAAAACGGTTTCCGTTTTGTGTGTCTTAGGAATGGCAGGAAGCATCATTTTTACAACGCATGCTGGCTTGTACATTCTCGATATCGTCGATCATTTTGTAAACGCATATGCCTTGATTCTTGGAGGAATCCTTGAGTGCATCTTAGTGGGGTGGTTGATGAAAGCACCCAAGATGCGAAAGCATATATTTGCGGTCAGTGGGCGCAAAGTCTGGCCGCTATGGGACATTGCCATTTGTTTTATTACGCCTGTTATGCTCATGCTTATTTTGCTAGGAGCTCTTTATCGGGAGTTTGGCGAGGCGTATGGCGGGTATCCTGTCGGTGCGTTGTTATTGTTTGGCGGTGGCACGTTGGTTTTGAGCCGATTTGGCGCTTTCATATTGAGTCATGTGCCTTGGCCCTACCAGAAACGGACGCATGCGCATACTCCGGAAGAAGAAACGTTGCTAACCTGAATGTTCTCAATTTTGCGTTTTGTTGGCGTTCGTGCGAAATGTCGATACAAAATCAACCCATTTTATGCCGTTAATGTATGCATTTAATTTATTCCTCGTGTATGGCACATAACATGCTATGTTATGTACCAGGAGGCTGCACAAGAGTTATGAAAACGTCTAAGCAGGGTCGAGCGGGATTTACCTTGACGGAAGTGATGGTAGCTTCCGCTATATTGGTGCTATTTCTAGGAGCCTTTTATAGTGCTTTTATCATGGGGTTTCATGCATTAAACCTTTCCGTAAACCATTACCGGGCGAATGCTATTGCACGCAACCGTATTCAACGTGCCAGAAGTTTTGATTACAGCAGTATCGAACTGCTAGAAGAGAGCGAGACACGGATCGATCACAACGGGAATATCGATGCGATGGGCACGTTTCGTCGTTCGACCACCATCAACACGAATACGCTAACGGCCCCATACACGGTTTTAATTGAAGTTGGTGTGCGTTTCCCCATACGGTCGGACGGAGCATTGTCTGCTCCTCTGACGATGGAAACACTCGTTGCGGTTAAAATGTGAGGCTGGTTATGTCGACCCGGTATACTTTATTCTTTTTGCACCGCCGCTCTCGTGGTTTTACGCTTTTAGAGGTTCTTGTGGCATCGCTGATCTCGACGATCATTATCGGTGGGGTGACATCTGCTTTGGTTCACACTTTCCGCTCATGGCGCGCGGCGGGGGTTCGCTCTGAATTGCATATGAACCTGGAAATATCGATGGAGCGTTTGCGGCATGACCTTCGGCTTTCAAGCGTGGGAATTGGACTCATGGCGTTTTACCCAGCGGATGCTGCTGAATATACTGCGATTAGCTTTCCACTCGCAACGCCTGGCAGCGACGGATTATTACCGCGCGACAGCGCGGGCAATGTAATTTGGGATACGACGGTTGTATATCATGTGCGGGCGGGATCACCGGATGAATTGGTTCGCTCCACATTTCATCCGCGCAACCAATCGGCATCGGCTGCGGATTTTTACGATCAGCTTGCGATCGTAGTGCAATCGCAGGATGTAGCGGATATTCAGGCTGCCGCGCTGCATGGCGAAACGGCCACGAGCAAAGTGATATTCCGCAATCTCGTGAATATGACCTTTCGCCCACCTGAAACGCGCTTCGATGGGTATGCGCCACAGTATGAGCGTGCGCGTCCGGTCAATTGGGGCAGCGTTGTTCTCAGCAATGGCGTGCACGAACTGACCTTTACGATAGAGGGGAAAAACGACGAGAGTACTGGGTATAAGCTCGGTGTCGACCGTTTTGCCATGAGCTATAGCGGTAGTCCGCGGGAAGCGGAATGGTTTCTGCCGGAACATACTCGACCAACTGACCCCTACTTCAGCGCATCGACAAATGGAGGCACAATCATAGCGGAAGATATGTCGATGCATGGTGCTTCTTGGAGCGGACGCAGCCAACTTACGTTCATGCCAACCATAGGCGCGGCTTCAACGACGACTCAATTGACCTTTTATGTGCATAACGACATCTGGAATGACACAACATTTGACAATCCGCCGGGGAAAATGGCATGGAACTGCAGGCGTGGCGTTGATATGTCTTTCACGAATGAACCGCCCTTTATCCCTGAAGTAGTAATAGCGGTAAACCATGATCGGAGTTGGGAGGCTGTCTATGTTACTGCTACAACCAACTCTTCCATGATTATGACTGGAATAGAGGATGTCGTGAACGTTATTCACGGAAGCGCAGATACCAGTGGCCCTGAAGGTATTTTGTTTGATGGCGATTTTGTCCGATTTGCGTTTAGTGCTGGAACCAATGCCCATTTACATGTTCGCAATGTGAGATTTGGAGAACGTGGCGTGGATGATGATTTTGCGATTGGTGATGTTCAACAAGTTCGGTTTGATGGCTCTGTGCACATCCGCATTGATGCAGACACATTGGTGTGGTCCGACTGGATTCCATACGTTATTGATCGTGAGAAAAGTTATCTCCTCAAATGGCAACGCAAGAATGCCTTTAATGATAATCCCGTATTATTAAATTCAGCAAGTGTATGGGAAGGCGACCCTGCTTACACATTCACGTATATCAACCATGAACCAACAAATACCGTGATTGCCTTGGAGGGTATGGAGGTGCTTTATTCGAATGCGGTTTACCGATCCGGTGTATTCGACACCCGGGTATCATCGCCTGAATTTACAGGATTGTCCTGGACGCAAGTTGAACATGGGGCAAATGGGAACATCCGCATGCGGGTTCGCAGTTCGGATTTTCCCGATATGCACGATGCTGACTGGTATCCCACTTTGGGACTGACGGACAATGAAAACAGCAATATCAGTTGGATTAATGGGGGACGCTATGTTCAGTATGAAGCATCGTTTACGTCTGCCGGCGACCACACAAAATTGCCCGTATTACGTGATGTGACCATTGCATGGGAGGCACCAACGGGCATTGTGGATCTGGTTGTCGATCTCGCCCGGGGCCCTGATTACGGGATTGTTACGGCAGAAGTAAATGGTCAGTCTTTTGTTCGCGGGGTCGAAATCCAACTCGAAATATTCCAGGAAGGACCTTTTGGCACAGAGAAGGTGACGGGTATCACGGAGGTACGCCCGTTGAATACGGGGCGATGATGCAGGAATAGCGTATTTTGCATAAGAGAGAACCCTGAAAATGAGGAGGCGCAGAATGAAAATACGACTGAATGCTAACCGGAAAGCCGGCTCGGCCATGTTGGTCGTGATGCTTTTTTGTGCAATTCTTATGCTATCGAGTGCTGCCATCTTGGCGATGGCTTCAAATGCCAGCTTTCGTATGCGACGGCAATTGCGTGATTCACAGACACTGCAAATAGCGGAAGCCGGTATTGCAGACATGATTGGTCGATTGAGTGACAATTATGAAATGTGGCAAGATAGTACCAATCAAGCGGTTTTTGCTGGCGGGCAATATCGGGTGGTTAGCGAAACGACTCCGAATGGCAGTGTCATTATTACGAGTCGCGGGGTGATCGATTCTGTGTCGCGGATTGCTTCCGTTGAATTGCTGGGGACGGACCGGGATCATAATGATGCTCTCTTTTCCTTGGATGGAGCCATTCTGTCCGGGGGCGATGTGCGGTTTAATACAGCGGCATTTTCGATTAAAGGAAACGTACATTCCAATACCGAGGTGGTTACGGGTGGGGGTAACTCTGCCGCCAATGCAGATTTTTTGCCTGCTGATGGAGCTGCGGAGGTTTTTATTTCTGCCGTGGGTAATGTTGATTCGATATTGACTGCGACTAGGCAGGAAAATGTGGCCGAGCGAGAATTACCGCAATTTAATTTTGATAGTTATCGCCAGTTAGCGATTGATGAAGGGCTTTATTTCGAAAATGGACAAGCATGGTCTGCTTTTCGGGACTTTGGTGCAAATACATACGCCAGCGGGCAAGGTGCTAATCGTCAAGAGTATATCCCTTCAGGCACCAATCGCATCATTTACGTGAATGGCGATGTGGAAATTAGTGCGGGAAATTGGCATGGAACGCTCGTTGTCAATGGCAATGTAACGCTTCGCAATCAATATCATCAGACCGCCAATCCGGGGATGCCCGCGATTTTGTCGACAGGGAGCGTGGATATTGGCAACCTAGGCACAATCAATGGTTTGATTTATGCAAAACTGAATGTCTATGTGAATAACAACGTAGATCTGAATGGTGGGATCATTTCGGGCGGATATACCGAGATCAATAACAAAACAGATGTGGTGCATCCTTCGGATAGTCCAGACTGGGATCCGTTACAACCCACCATTCCACCTGAAGTGCTTGTTGGTGGATGGCTGCGGTAGCGCAGATGGTGCCTATTCTTCGCCGGGCAGCTTGCGGTACAGTGTCGCGAGACTGATTTTCAGGGATTTGGCAGCCCTTTCTTTGTCGCCGCCTGTGGATTGTAGCACTTTGTTTAAATATCCTTTTTCTTGCTCACGAAGAAAAGATTTCAGGGATTTAGCGCGTTCAGCATCAATGGGGGCCTGTTTACTTGGGGTTGCCGTTCCCACTGCTTGCGAAGCCGCCATGATTTTTGGCGGGAGGACATCGCCTGTAATACGGTTATCACGCGCAAATGTGATGCCGTGTTTGATTGCATTCTCGAGTTCACGTACATTTCCCGGCCAGTTATACTGTTCCAGGCTCGCACAAACATCCGGCGCCAGCGAGGGGTATTCTTTTCCTTCTGGAATTTCTTTCCGCATTACATGATATACAAGCGGGAGAATATCCTCCGTTCGCTCCTTGAGTGGAGGGATGGCAATCGGAATGACACTCAAGCGGTAGAAGAGATCTTCCCGGAATTTTCCTTCCTCGATTAAACTTTCCAGGGGGACATTTGTTGCTGCGAGGACGCGCGCATCTACACTGATGGTTTTATTGCTGCCAACTCTTCGTATTTCACGCTCTTGCAGAACACGGAGAAGTTTTCCTTGGATGGAGAGAGGCATGGAGCCTATTTCGTCCAGAAATATGGTTCCGCCATGGGCGGCTTCAAAAAGTCCGACTTTGTCACTTGCGGCCCCTGTAAATGCTCCTTTCACGTGACCAAACATTTCTGATTCAAGCAAAGGTTCCGGCAGTGCTGCACAATTTACCGGCAAAAAGTCTTTTTTGGATCTTTGGCTATGTGCATGAATGGCTTTCGCGACAAGTTCTTTTCCTGTGCCACTCGGGCCATTGATCAATACCGTTGTGTCAGTAGGCGCAACGCGCCGAATCATGTCACAAACATTTTTCATGGCGGGGCTTTCCGCTATGATGTTATCGAACTGATAACGGGTTTGCAGTTTTTCCTTAAGATCGGCATTCTCGGTTATGGCGTTTCTGTACTGCAACGCGCGTTGCACGGTTATGAGTAGCTCATCAACTTTGAATGGCTTGGTTACATAATCAAATGCACCAAGTTTAAGCGCCTCGATCGCCGTTTCGACGGAACCATACGCCGTGAGCATAATCACCGATGTTTGTGATCCCGCTTTGTGAAGTGCTTTCAAAATCTCGATGCCATCAACCGGTGTCATGCGTATATCGGAGATAACGAGATCAAATTCGTCAGATTGAATGAGATCGAGTGCTTTTTGACCGTCCGAAGCTGAAACGACATCATAATTTTCTGCCTGCAATACCGTGCTGAGTACACTCAATATGCTCGGTTCATCATCCACCAGTAGAATTCGGGCCATGATCTTCTCCGTATATTACTATTTCATCGGGTTTGCTCGCTTGCGAGATGTGAGCATCATACAATCTAATTTTGGGAAAACAAGTTATCCTTTCTCAAATTCTTGAAAGGCGAAACGTATTACCCACCGACGATTTCACCCATTTTAAAGATGGGCAAAAACATACAAAGGACTATGCCGCCGATAATAACCCCTAGAAAGACCATGAGCAAAGGCTCTAGCAAGGAGGTTAAGCCTGCAAGCATTGTCTCCACTTCATCATCGTAGAAATCTGCAATATTATCCATCATTTCATCAATTTTGCCGGTCTTCTCGCCTGCTTGTAGCATGCGCACCAGCAAAATAGGAAAAATCGTTTGATTGACCAAGGTCGTTGATAACGGCTCACCATTTTCGACGGCTTGTGCCGATTTTGAGATAATAGCACCCGCGACAACGCTTCCTGTTGCGCCTGAAACAATTTTCAAGGACTGGAGGATCGGGACGCCGCTGCGGATTAATTGTCCAAAGGTACGTGCGAATCGTGCTGAGGCCACGCGCCGTTTCAATTCACCAAACACAGGGGCTCGCAAAGAAAATTGATCCATGGCGTAAGCACCTTTTTCTGTGCTTATCCATCGTTTAAAAGCGAACCCAGCGGCAACAAGGCCTCCCAGTAGATAGAAACCATATGCGCGTAAACCATCGCTGAGATTAAGCAAGAATTGCGTAGGCCCAGGAAGATCGGCCCCAAAATCCGAAAACATCTCGCCAAAGACGGGCACAACAAACGTGATGAGTCCGATGGCGATAATAATTGCAATGCACAAAACAATAACAGGGTACATCATTGCAGATTTTACTTTGCGGCGAAGTTTGGCAGATGCTTCTAAAAAGCCAGCAAGACGACCGATGGTTTCAGGTAATTGTCCCCCCATTTCTCCACCATGCACCATATTGCAATAGAGATCATCAAAGATGGTAGGATACTTACGTAAAGCTTCGGAAAAAGCTGCCCCGTTTTCAATGTTGGCCTTGAGACCTGCAATGACGATTTTGAAGTTCGGGTTGTCCGCTTGCTCATGCAGAGCTTCGAGCGTCGCTACGATCGGCATACCCGCCGATAACATGGCTGCCATCTGACGGGAAAACCCAGGTAATAGGGTGTTGACAATTTTGCGTGCCCCGACAATCTTCCCGCCTTTTCGGGGGGCCGTTTTTTTAGCAGAAGCATTTTTGGATTGCGCTACTGGGGAACGACTTCTGTTTACGGGTGGGCTCATGATCTAACCTTATCTTTATGCATAGTAATCAAGTTTGATGCCACGCTTAATCGCCGCCTGTTACGGCTAACGCAGCTTCCAGACTTGTGATGCCATTTTTAACACGTGTCAGTCCAGCCTCTTTTAGACTGACCATCCCGCGTTTGATCCCCAAATTGCGAATTTCCCCTGTGTTCATGCCTGACAAAATACCGTGACGAATCTCTTCATCTACAAGCAATACTTCCATGATAGCACCGCGCCCCTTGTAACCATTTGTGCACCGAGGACAATTCCCGGCACCATAAATCGTTGCGTCGCCAAAGAACGCAGGATCAATGTGATTTACTTCAAACATGTCCGGGCTTATTTCAACGGGTTTTTTGCAAGCCGGACAGAGTTTCCGGTACAAGCGTTGGGCTTGTGCACAAACCAGTGCAGATCCTAACATAAATGGTTCAATACCCATGTCGATTAAGCGTGTTACCGCGCCGGCTGCATCATTCGTATGTAAGGTGCTTAAGACCAAATGTCCTGTCAGAGCAGCCTTTACGGCAATTTCTGCTGTGATCTTGTCTCGAATCTCACCTACCAGCACAATGTCCGGGTCTTGCCGTAGAATGGAGCGAAGTGCCGAGGCGAAAGACAAACCTACATCGTCATTGATCTGAACCTGATTGATTCCTGCTAATTGATACTCTACGGGATCTTCACAGGTGATGATGTTGACATCGACCTTATTCAGATCCTGCAAACAGGAGTACAGCGTTGTTGTCTTGCCGCTACCGGTAGGCCCCGTAACCAGGATAATGCCGTGCGGTTGTTGAATGGCATACGTCATGGATCGTTCCGATACGGGGTCTAAGCCCAGAGATGCCAAACTGGGTGACAAAGATGATTTGTCGAGCGTGCGCATAACAATTTTTTCGCCATGCACGGTCGGGAGAATACTAACACGTAAATCAACCTCTTTTCCCAGAGCGCGTATGTTGAATCGTCCATCCTGTGGAGCACGACGCTCTGCAATATCAAGATCAGACATGATCTTGATACGGGAGGTAATGGCTGCCTGCAAAGTTTTTGGCGGAGCCGGGCTTTCAATCAAGGCTCCATCGATGCGATAACGTAACCGCATGGTTTTTTCCATCGGCTCGATATGAATATCGCTGGCGGAGGTGCGTAATGCTTCGACCAGAATCATGTTGACCATTCTTATGACCGGTGCACCTTCGGCCTTTTGTAGCATTTCATCGAGAT
>SKVN01000114.1 GCA_007129405.1 Kiritimatiellia bacterium | reverse complement strand
TCGCTCCGCTCCACCCAAAGCGGTAAGGTCGCTTCGCTCGCCTGTCCCGCCGTAGCGTATTCGCGAAGGAGGATTACCGCACTCCAAAAGGGAATGCACAGCAACAAGCCGAAGTTTCTCCTCCGCATCATCTGGGGGCACCACGGGGCCGGGGCTCTAACCTGCATCTTTCGTATTTTACGGATACCGTCGCTTATGCCATCCTGTCTTTCATGCAACCACACCATACACCGGCAGAAGCTCCACTCGGTGAATACACCGTGACACCCCCTTCCGCTGAAAAAACGCTGCAGTGGATTACCGTACTATCAGCTGCCGGCATGCATTATCGTCTCTCACACGAAGATGGTGCATGGCGACTACACATTCCAGCATCACAATCAGCCGCAGCTTTATCCGAGATACAAGCTTTTGAAGAAGATGAAAATCATCCGGCGCGGCCCGCAAAATCTAGAATGTATCATCACACATCGCCTGCAACCAATCGCATGGCAAACTGGACGGCTTTCTGGACCACATACATATTGAGTATTTTTTATATCAGTCTGGGTTCATTCGATGCTGCCAACCCCATGCATCTGGCCGGTGCCATGTCCCGCACGGAATTCCTGCAAGGAGAATGGTGGCGCGGTATTACCGCCTTAACCCTGCATAGCGGACTCGCCCATCTTATGGCTAACGCTTTGTTTCTTTTATTCGTCGGGCAAGCCGTCATCCGAGAATTAGGTCGCGGACTCGGACTCGCCATGATTCTTGCTGGCGGGATCACAGGAAACTACATGGCATCCCTAACCGCGCCCTCTTATCAGCGGAGCGTGGGAGCATCGACAGCATGTTTTGCAGCTCTGGGCATTCTTTGTGTTATGCAGGCGGGACATCTGTATCGGCGTCATCGAGCATGGTCCACGGTCTGGCGAATAACGTGGATCCCGATTGCCGGCGGCATTGCACTACTCGGTCTTACAGGAGCAAGCCCAGGCAGTGATATTGCTGCCCACCTCTTTGGTTTTTTTTGCGGGATGCTCATCGCACTGCCTGCCGCATATTGGTCACAAAGAATACATGATATTTCTGTTGCCATGCAATGGGCCTTGGTTATTATCGCCGCCTTGTTACCCGCTATGGCATGGTTTTTCGCGTACCTCCATGCATAACCACTTGCCTCTCGCCACTCCCCCCAATATCATCCGCCCCGCCCTGAAACAAAGAACAAAGAACGAGGAACCAGATAACGTCCCCATGATTCATGATCTTTTTACAATCTACACTCTGATCGATCTTGCCTGGATTGCCTTATCGTTATTCCTGATTGGCATGAGCAAGGGAGGATTCCCTGTTGGCAGCATTGCTATGCCTCTACTCGTGTTGATGTGGCCCGCGCAGGCTGGTGCTGCCCGCGCCGCAGTTGGGTTCATGTTACCGCTATTATGCCTGATGGACATGGCATCCGTTTCACTCTACCGGAAGCATGTACAATGGAAACGCATCAGACGCATGATCCCTGGTTCCATCATCGGTGTTGCGATCGCTTCCGCCTTGTTTATATCCGAACAACACGCTCTCATGCATGTCACCGATGCCGCATTGCGCATTGCCATCGGCGGGCTGGGATTGTTCTTTGTGGCTTGGCATGCCGCTAGTGCGTGGATCCGCAAGCATTTGACGCAGGCCCAAGCACCAGGACATGCCGCGTGTCTCGGGTATGGCGCTATCGCCGGCATCACCTCGTCACTAGCCCATGCGGCAGGACCGGTTATGCAAATGGTGCTGCTGCCACAAAAACTCCCCAAGCGCGAATTTGTGGCTACCATGACGGGATACTTTTTAATTCTGAATTCGATAAAAATGGTACCGTTCAGCCTCATGGGACGCATTCAAGAGCATTACCTGCAGCTAGGACTGATCATGTTACCGGTCATTCCGTTAGGCGTACTGAGTGGCTTTTTCCTAAACCGCATAACCCGTCCAGAGCATTTCAACCTGCTGGTGTACTGTGCGCTTGCAGTGGCATCCTTTTTCCTCATCGTCAACGGAATCCAGCATCTTTAAATCATGCTCAACCCTTCAATCCGCCCGCCATCAGCTCAGGGCGGATATGCCGTTGCAGTAGAAACGTAACCACCAAAACCGGGATCGTAATAATGACAGCATAGGTAGCCGCATAGAACAAGCTGCCCCGCGAGACATAATAATATACCTGCAACGGCATTGTTGGATGGGCCAATGTTAAATATGACGCATAAATAAATTCATCCCAAGACAGCAAGAACGCAAACAAGCCCGCCACCGCAATACCCGGCAAAGATAACGGTAATACAATCCGCGCGATCGTTCCGACACGGGAACACCCATCGATACTCGCCTGTTCTTCCAGTTCACGCGGAAAGGCACTAAAGACACTCACCAGAATGAAGCAACTCACGGGCAAGACACGGATCAAATGCGCCAACACCAAACCTCCCATCGAATCGAAGAGGCCCATGCGCATAAAGCGAACAGCAATCGGTAAAGCCAGGCTGACCTCTGGAACCATGCGCCCGGCAAACATAATGAAGAGCAGCGCCAAACGCGCCCGCACCGGCAACCGGGCGGCCCCATACGCAGCAGGTATCGCAATCAATAGTGCCAATGCCGTCACCCAGAAAGCCGTACCCGCACTCCGTCGCAAAGGACCATAAAAGACCTCGCCCGAATCAAATACCCGCGAAAAGTGCTGCCAGGTCAATTGCGTAATGCCATACGACGGACGTTCCCGAAACACTTCTTGCGGGGGACTAACTGACATTTTCAGCATGATGTAGAGCGGGAATAACAGAAAGAGCAGAAAGATCACACAGGCAGAAATTGCGATACCGGTCCGTAGTTTCATGCCGCCTCAAACCCCTTTCTGCCAACAAGCCGCATGTGTAGTAAGATGGCTATAAAAATCATGCCAAACAACACCACAGAGCTTGCTGCCGACAAGGCGATATCCTGATATTCGGAATATGCCAGAAATGCATACGTTCCAATCACCTTCAGGTTTTCGCCCGTCAACACCAACGCCAAATCAAAAATTCGAAAGGCGTCAATGCCGCGAATGATCACCGCCGCCGTGATCGCAGGCAGCAACAACGGCAAGGTAATACGGGAAAATCGCTGCCATACATTTGCGCCATCCACTTCAGCCGCCTGATACAATTGCTGATCAATACCTTGCAAACCCGCCAGCAAAATCAGCATGACCAATGGCGTTACCTTCCAGCAGTCAGCCACCATGACCGCAAACAAGCTGTAATGATCGCCACTCAGCCACACAATATTCTGACGAATAAGGCCCAAATCCAACAAGATACGATTTATCCATCCTGATGTGGCAAATAAATACGTCATCATCACAGCAGCAACGACTGTCGGAACCGCCAGCGGCAGAATAAACACCGTACGCAACCAACCACCTCTTTGCCCCAACGCCGACAATGCCAATGCAAGTAGAAGCCCGAAGAGCACTTCCAGCGAAAGCGAACCAATCGCAATAATCAATGTGTTGCGCACCGCCTGCACAAAGTCGGGTTGCGCCCACAGACGACTCATGTTAGCCAGGGTAAAGCCACCATCCCCATCCCAAAAACTCATTCGAAAAACCTGCACGAGAGGTACGATGGTAAAAAAAATCAGATAGAGCAAAAAAGGCAGCAAACAAAGAATTTCAAAACGATATCGTTGCCAAGGACGTGCCTTCACTCGAAACGGTCCTTTTCTTCTTCGAGTTTTTGCTTGAAACGCGCCAATGTGGATTCTACCTCTCCACCCCGCCGCACAATTTCCTGATAGGCTTGTACAACCATTTGCTGGTACGCTGGCCACCAGGGTACATTATGCCGGAAAACACCATGCGCTAAAGCATCCTGCACGGCTTCAAAGTGCGGCTGTTGCCACTCGGCCACCTGACCATACGCATCATCCCGTATTGAAGGCCAACCCAGCTCGGAAACCAGAATTTCCTGTATTTCACGTGATTGTAAAAAGGCGATAAACTGCAAGGCTTCCTCCACACGATCACTATTACGCGCTATACCTAGCACGTCGCCACCAATCACGTGAGCACGACCAGCGGGGCCGGCCCAACCGCCATACGTATCGATAAAATCGAGGCCAAACTGCTGAATTAAGATGGATACGCCAAAAGGCCAATTTTGGCCCAGATACCCCTCCTGCCGGGCAAGAATTTCATTCATCGTATCCCACTTGGCACGCGATGATTCCGGCGAGAAATAGGCCGCAAGCTCCTGCAAAAACCGAAAAGCCTTTACACACCCCTCGTCATCAAAGGCAAAAGGATCTCCCCCCGCTTGCAAGATAAACTCATATAATTGCGTGGCTGTCGGCGCGCCACCATACCCTTTAAAAACAAAACGCCCCGTCTGCTCTTCTTCATAAAACGTACGCGCTACAGACAATAAATCACCCCATGTGCGGGGCGGCGCCAAGCCATACCGCGCAAACGCTGCGGTATTATAATACGCGATCTGCACATTCGGTCGAAAAGGCATAAACAATAGCTTTTCGCCAAAACGTCCCGCCTCAACCAGGTTGGTGTGTACTGCTGACGGGATGCGGTCTGCGTATTCGGACAAATCGTAAACTAGATCCCGGTGCACCAAGGCCGCCAGACTCATGTTATCCTGCGCAAACACATCAATTTCCGTTCGGTCTGCACGCACCAAGGCTTCTAACTGGGAAATCAGTTGTGACGACCCGACCTGGAAGGATTGCACGCGTATGCCCGTCTCGGCTTCAAACGCTGGAAACACCTGTCCGCGCATGACCGCCCACTCTTCCTCCGAGAGATTCATGACCACCCGCAACGCATC
>SKVN01000069.1 GCA_007129405.1 Kiritimatiellia bacterium | reverse complement strand
CCAACCCGATCCCGGCTCGCGCCGACCGATGTTCCGCGATAAATCGTGCCATCTGCCAGCGCCAGAAAGGCTTTTCTCTCCCGCAATGCTTTCCAATCTCTACTCATGCCTGCACCTCATTCTGCACTTGCGGCAAATGCACCCGTGGTAATCCGCGGTGATACTCTTGCAAACTGCATACATCAATTCCCTGATTCTGCCGCAACGCCTCTAAGCCATTGATCGCCGCACGCAAACCATCAACCGTCGTCGTAATCGGAATCCCGCGTATCACCGCATGCGACCGCATCCGGATCTCATCCATCCGCGGAACCGGACCACTCGATGGCGTATTGATAATCCAACCGACCGCCTTCTCCTCAATCAAATCAATGACGTTAGGGCGTCCATCCGAAATCCGGAATAATGCCTGCGAAGCAATGCCCTTCTCACGCAAAGTCGTGCTCGTTCCCAGCGTTGCATAAATCGTGTAGCCAAGCTTTTCCAGACGCGGTCCCAACTCTTCAATCGCCTGCTTATCATGATCTCGGACACTCACAAAAATGGCACCATCTGCCGGCAACCGATTCCCGGCCGCCATTTGGCTCTTGAGAAATGCCATCCCGTTCGTGCGATCCATTCCCATCACTTCGCCCGTCGATTTCATTTCCGGCGTAAGAATCACATCAATGCCCGGAAAACGCACAAACGGAAATACGGCTTCCTTCACGGAATAATGCTTCGGCACAACCTCTTGCGTGAAACCCAGATCTTTCAGCTTGTGCCCCGCCATCACAAGGGCAGCCAGTTTGGCCAGCGGCACGCCAATGGCTTTACTGACAAATGGTACCGTTCGCGATGCGCGCGGATTCACTTCCAGCACATAGACCGTACCCTCATGCACGGCATACTGTACGTTCATTAAACCACGTACATGCAGTGCCTTGGCAAAAGCAAACGTATGCTGGCGGATGGTTTCCTTGCTATCTTCCGACAAACTCGGGGCAGGTATCGTGCAGGCACTATCACCCGAGTGTATGCCTGCAAGCTCAACGTGCTCCATGATGGCACCAATAACCGAGGTTTCTCCATCACTGATACAATCCACATCTACCTCGACGGCATCCTCCAGATACCGATCAATCAAGACAGGACGATCCTCAGACACCTCCACGGCTTCCGTCATATAGCGCCGCAGCATCTCGTCATCATATACGATCACCATAGCACGACCACCCAACACGAAAGAGGGACGCATCAATACCGGATAGCCAATCTTGCCCGCAATGGCTTCCGCTTCTTCGACACTCGTCGCAAGCCCGTTCTGCGGTTGCGCAATACCAAGCCGTTCTGCGAGTTCCTGGAAATACTTACGGTCCTCGGCTGCTTCGATATCTGCAGGTCGTGTGCCGATAATGTTCACGCCATTTTCTTCCAATGCCGCCGCGAGATTCAACGGCGTCTGCCCGCCAAACTGTACAATGGCGCCCGAACATCCTTCATGCCGGTAAATATGCAGCACATCCTCCAGCGTCAGGGGCTCGAAATACAGCCGGTCGCTTGTATCATAATCCGTGCTTACCGTTTCCGGATTACTATTCACCATGACCGTCTCATACCCAGCCGCACGCAAGGCGAACGAAGCATGCACACAGCAATAATCAAACTCAATACCCTGGCCAATCCGGTTCGGCCCTCCCCCTAGAATCATGATCTTTTCCCGCTTGGAAGGTAAAGCTTCCCCCCCCTGACCATACGTAGAATAAAAATACGGCGTATAAGCAACAAACTCGGCCGCACACGTATCCACCAACCCGTAAGCTGGTTTCAGGTCGATCGTCTCCCGGGCTTTGCGTACACTCGCCTCATTCGTTTTCAGCAAGTAGGCAATTTGCCGGTCTGAATATCCAAATTCTTTGATCTGCTCGAAAAAGGCCGGATCCTGTTGCAACCGCATCACACTTCCCGCACTACGGATTTCATCTTCGTATGCAGCCAACTCCTCGAACTGGCGCAGAAACCAACGATCGATGCGCGTAAGTTCGAAAACACGCTCTATATCCCAACCACGCCGGAATGCGGCACGAACCGCAAAAACGCGACCGGCATTCGGACGCCGTAGCAATTCTTCCAAAGCCTCGTCATCATGCGACTCCCAGCCCCCGTCCTTGCCATCCGCACCAAAACCATAACGTCCGGTTTCTAGTGAACGCATGGCCTTTTGAAACGATTGTTTGAACGTGCGACCAATACTCATCGCCTCCCCAACCGACTTCATCTGGGTACCCAGCGTATCATCTGCCGCCGTAAACTTTTCAAACGCAAAACGCGGAACCTTCGTCACCACATAGTCTAGCGTAGGCTCGAAACAGGCAGGCGTCTCACGCGTAATGTCATTCTGAATTTCATCCAGCGTGTATCCCACCGCCAATTTCGCGGCAATTTTGGCAATCGGGAAGCCCGTCGCTTTGGAGGCTAGCGCGGAACTACGTGACACGCGGGGATTCATCTCAATAACGACCATCCGGCCATTGTCCGGGTGCACCGCAAACTGCACATTTGAGCCGCCCGTCTCCACACCAATCTCGCGCATCACCGCAAAAGAAGCGTCCCGCATACGCTGATACTCACGATCCGTTAACGTCTGGATCGGTGCAACCGTGATACTATCCCCCGTATGCACACCCATCGGATCCAGATTTTCTATCGAACAAATGATCACGCAGTTATCCTTGCGGTCCCGCATGACCTCCATCTCAAACTCTTTCCACCCCTGAATCGATTCCTCAATCAGCACCTCGGAAGTAGGACTGTAAAACAGACCGCGCCGCACAATATCCAGAAACTCCTCATTATTATACGCAATACCGCCCCCCGTGCCCCCCAGCGTAAAACCAGGGCGTATAACCAAGGGGAAAACCCCCAGTTCATCACGCGCGGCAATCGCCTGTTCCATATTGTGGGCCGAAATGCTGCGGGGCAAATCCAAGCCGATCTTCGACATCGCCTCCTTGAAGGCATTGCGATCCTCGGCCTTGTGGATGACATCCGCACGAGCACCCAGCATCTCCACGCCATGCCGCTCCAAGACACCCTCACTCGCCAGATTCATAGCCAGATTCAGCGCGGTCTGACCACCCAGCGTGGGCAATAATGCATCCGGGCGTTCACGACGAATTATTTCTGTAAGAACATCTACATCCAGAGGCTCGAGATACGTGCGATCCGCAAACTCAGGGTCCGTCATAATGGTTGCCGGATTGCTGTTTACCAGCACCACCTCGTAACCTTCCTCGCGCAGCGCCTTGCAAGCTTGCGCTCCCGAATAATCAAATTCGCACCCCTGCCCGATCACAATCGGGCCAGAGCCGATAATCATGATTTTTTGTATGTCCGTCCGTTTCGGCATAAAACCTTACCCTGTTATTTCTTATCCATCCCGATGCGCGCGTGCCGCCCCTACAAATCCACGAAACAAAGGGTGCGCCTGAAGTGGTGTCGACTGAAACTCCGGATGAAACTGGCATGCCACAAACCAAGGATGCCCCGGAAACTCCACAACCTCGACGAGCTCACCATCTGGAGAAACGCCCGAAAACACCAAACCGCAGGCCTCTAGCTGTTCCCGATAGTCATTATTAAATTCATAGCGGTGTCGATGACGTTCCGAAACTTCCAACGATGGATAACAGCGAGCGGCTTCCGTATCTTCACGCAAAACACAAGGATACGCACCCAACCGCATCGTTCCTCCTTTGCGATATATTGCGCGCTGCGCTTCCATCAGATGAATCACCGGATAAGGCGTTTCCGGATCAAACTCGCTACTGTTAGCACCAGCAAGCTCCGCAACCCCCCGCGAAAATTCAATCACGGCACACTGCATGCCCAGACAGATACCAAAATACGGAATCTTTTGCTCACGCGCATAACGCACGGCCGCCAATTTCCCTTCGATTCCGCGATCGCCAAACCCGCCGGGCACCAAAACCCCGTGTACCCCCGCCAAAAGAGCTTCCGCACCTTGCGCTTCCACCTCTTCGGACTCCACCTGACGCACGCGCACTTTCACCTTGTGGGCAATACCGGCATGCGTCAACGCTTCATAAATACTCTTGTAAGAATCTTGCAAACTGATGTACTTCCCAACCACCGCAATTTCCAATTCCCCGGCAGGAGAGTGAATCAACGTATCAATCATCTGCCGCCAATCACTCAAATCCAATCGGTCCACATGCAACTGCAGCCGCTCTAGGATGTAGACATCCAGATCCTGGTCTGCAAGGGAAATAGGCACTTCGTAAATGCTGTTTTGCACATCCTGCTCTTCGATGACCAATTCACGATCCACATTACAAAATAGCGCCAATTTGTCTTTCTGCTCCTTGTCCATGGGACGCTCACAACGACAAATCAGCATATCAGGAATAATACCAATCGAGCGCAGAATTCCGACCGATTGCTGCGAAGGTTTCGTCTTCATCTCGCCCGCCGCACTAATGTAGGGAACCAGTGTTACATGCAAAAACAGACCATTCGTGCGGCCAATCTCCTGACGCAACTGCCGAATGGCCTCCAGGAAAGGCAGTGATTCAATATCACCCACCGTGCCACCAATCTCCGTAATCACAAAATCCACATCGTCGCCATCCAGCGACAAGATCGCATCTTTGATCGCGTCGGTGATATGCGGAATCACTTGCACGGTCTTGCCCAGATACCCACCTTCGCGCTCGCGCGAAATGACGTCACTATAGATCCGACCCGTAGTGTAGTTGCTTTGCTGTGTGCAATAGGTACCCGTAAAACGCTCGTAATGCCCAAGGTCTAGATCGGTTTCCGCGCCATCGACCGTCACATATACTTCGCCATGCTGATAGGGCGACAT
>SKVN01000096.1 GCA_007129405.1 Kiritimatiellia bacterium | reverse complement strand
TTGGCGCAGAAGTTGCCCCGCAAGTTCTGTGACATAGCCCGTAGGCGGACGTTGGCACGGGGATTTGCCGAGCCGCGATAGCGGCGAGCGTGGGACCGTACACGCCCCCACGCTCGCCGAGGCCGCACAACGGCCTTGAATCATATCCCCCGATATGCTCTACTCATCACCCATGACGGAGGTTCGCACGAGGGTAAGGAGTCTCCGCCATGGTTTTTTTCATCCACTGTGGCAGAAATTCCGCCAAAACATGATCGTCAAGCCGATGACGATTGCAGTGAACAAGATTGCATCGCAGACTGGCTCCCACTTGGAAATGAACCGCCGCTCATCAGGTGTTAAATCCGGAATGGTCAGCTCGCCGTCAATATATACTTCGGCAACCCAGTTGTTTGTCCGCCATGATCTAATAATAGGCCATAAATTAATACGTATCTCGACAAAATGCTTATCCTCTTCAGAACCAAGATCCAGATATATCGTTTGTTTTGGTCGCAAGATGCTGAAGGTTTCTTTTCTCAATACCTCTTCTCCATCCACAGCATAAATGTCGGGTCCTCGTAGGGGAAATTTGATTTCCACGATATGCTTGTCTGCAACCGGAAAAGATATTGTTTTAGTAACGAAACGGTTTTGCATGGCTACGTATTTGTTTCCTCGCAGGTAATGGCTTTTTTTCAGGATTTGCGATACATTATTTTACCAATGCAACATGGAAGATTTAACCCACATTCTAATCTTGTATCACAAATAACTTTTGCACCGTCCACCATGCACCTTTGAAGAAGTATCCTAGCGGCCCCAAAATACGTTTTCGTCTAATTGTAACGCTCACGGTTGCAAGCTCAACGCTACCTTTGAGTGTGTTGAGCCGAGCTTGCATTGCATCGATATCAGCCTGCACGCGACCAAGTTCCCGCTCGATCGCTAGGATGTCCTTGACGTCCTCGGCCCTGTCAAGGAGTGCCCGTAGCCGATCTCTCAACGTCACCATTGTTTGAAGTCTTGCATCGATATCCACGTATTGTTCGGTCACGTCCTGGGATGTGAGACTGCGGCTTGTTACGCGTCCGATTGACTCCAGTAAGGCCATAGAAGGCTTTAACGATTCCGCTGGTACCCGAAGCCGCATGTGGGCCCGTTCTTCGCCTGAGTCGGATTTGCTTTCTACATGCCCACCAACCTGAACAGTGATTTCTTCCACACGAGATACTGCATTGCTTACGCTAGATACTTCCATGGAGATGGATCCCCGCCATATTAGTAGCCTGATGAGATCAGATTGTTCCGTAACATCTGGACGGGATACGGACGAAGTGCGCGTCGAACGCATTTCGTCAACGATAACGGCATCTGTGGATGAACGGCGACTTGCTACGGCAAGGGTAGAAGTAGTTGAGGGAGGAGATTCAATGCCATGTCCGCGCCCCGATGTTTGAAGGATCGATGCTGACCTGCACCCGGACAGTATGATCGCCAGAAAGAATAAGAATGCCCGTAACCATGCTTGTTTCATTATACCACTCCTTTGTCACACTCACGCCTGGTTGGGTTTGCGAACCCACGCTGTCTTTGCGTTCACGCAAGATATAATTCAACTGTTAGTAGGAAGTACACCTTTAGCAAGCTTTTTTATGTATCGTTTTCTATGCATGCCTATTCCATTCTATTATATTGAATAGGATTCTATTCTTTTGCCATCTTGATTCTATGGTTCGTGTATGCGAGTCATACGGATCGCAACTGTAGATACGTTAAGGATGATATAGAGGGACGAACCTGCTTTGAAGGAGAATCATAATGGATATTTTATTGAATGCGGTTGAGGCGCGGGTGCTGGGGTGTTTGATCGAGAAGGAGCGGACAACACCGGAATATTATCCGCTGACGAAGAATAGTCTAGTGACGGCATGTAACCAGAAATCGAATCGCGATCCGGAAATGCAGCTTACCGAGTCCATGGTGGATGCAGCGCTGGATTCGTTGCGCTATAAGCACAAGCTTGTCGCAACAGTGACTCAGGCGAATAGCCGGGTTTTGAAATACAAGCATGAGCTATTGGCGCATTTCAAATTTGATCCCGAAGATGTAGCGGTATTATGTGAACTCTTACTGCGAGGACCGCAGACTGCGGGTGAGCTTCGCACGCACACGAAGCGGATGGTGGAAATTGCGTCGCCAGCCAAGGTGAAGGAAATTCTCGACAATTTGATGTATTGGGGCGAAATCGCCTTTGTTGCCAAGTTGCCGCCTGCACGCGGTATGCGTGAGGAGCGCTATGCGCACCTATTCTGCGGCGAGCCCCAACTTGATGCATCCGAGATTGAGCAACCGATTGTGGATACGCAAGTAGCGCCGACACCCGTCGAAGATCCACGCATTGCCGCCTTAGTGGGAAAAGTGGCCGACCTGGAGGCGCGGCTGTCTGCCCTTGAGCAAGCGTTGCTGTAATGCTTGTCGTTTTCGGCTTAACACTGGCATCAGGCTGTTGATCTGGTAGGGCATACCTGTTATTACTCAGCCTTTTGAGGAGTTGTGGATGCATAATTTGATTTCGTGGAAAGAAAAGTTGGACGATGGCGTGAAGCGCGAGGTACGCGTGCATGTCTCGCATAAGAAGCTCAAATGGCAATACAAACGTAGTGATGCCGAATCCTGGGATTATGACTCGGATCCTCTGTCATCAGATTGGGATCAATTGCTGGATATTCTACGGCGGCGTGCAGGGCGCGGCCGGGCAACGGATCTTGTGGATGCCGTGAACCGCATGCGAGAGAAGGCGGTGATGCGATGACGAGCCAGTTGTCTGATGCTATATTTGAGTTTCATGCGGCGACGATTCCGGGGACAGAAAACGTTCTTTGTGACGAGCTGCGTGAGTTGGGCTTTGCGAGCGTTCGGTTGAACCGGGGTGGCATTCCGTTTCGGGGCACGATGCAGGATGGCTGGCGGGCCTGCTTGCAGAGCCGGATTGCGGCGCGCATCCAGGTGCTATTGGCACGGTTTCCGTGCCGGACACCAGATGATTTATATCTCGGGGTGCAGGGCGTCGACTGGAAGACCTTTATCTCGCGCACGCAAACGCTCGCCGTGTCGGCTGTCAGTCGCGAGGATGCGTTGTCGCACAGCGGTTTTGCGGCGCTAAAAGTCAAGGATGCGATCGTGGATCAACTACGCGAAGGCGTGGGTGAGCGTCCGGATGTGGATCGCGAGGATGCAGATGTGCGGGTTTTTGCGCATGTAGCAAATCAGAAGGCTGCCGTGTATCTGGATTTAGCAGGCGAGCCCTTGAACAAGCGGGGATATCGCAAGGTGGCTGGTGAAGCCCCCTTGCGCGAAACCATTGCCGCGGCATTATTACGCATGGCGGGATGGGATCGTGAAACACCCCTTACGGATCCAATGTGCGGTTCGGGCACAATTGCGATCGAAGCAGCCATGTGGGCCGGAAACATGGCACCTGGACTTTTACGCGACCAGTTCGGGTTCGAGCGCTGGGCGAATTATGATGAGGATGCCGCCGTCGCCTTGCGATTGTTGCGCGGAAAGCTGCGCGGCGCTGCGAAAGGAACCATGCCGCGTATTATTGCATCGGATCGGAATGCCGACATGATCGAAGCCGCGCGACAAAATGCAAGAGCTGCCGGCGTTAAACTGGCATTTCGTACGCATGATCTCGTGACGCATCCGCCCGCTGGAGAAAAAGGCTTTATCGTCACAAATCCGCCGTATGGACAACGCCTCGAAATGGCCCCGGAGTTTCCACGGCAACTGGCTGCTGTCTGCAGTCGCTTGCATGGTTGGCGGATTGGTATTCTGACGGCGAGTCCTGCGTATCAGCAGGCAATTTCTGCGAAACCGGTGCAAGCGATCCAGATTCCGAATGGTGGCTTGGATTGTACCTTCCTTGTTTATGATATGCCATAGGGGCTGCGTTGTATGGCATTATTGAGTTTGCAGAATGTAACGATTCGAATGGGGGGCGATCCTTTACTGGAGGATGCAACCTTACATATTGAGGCAGGACAGCGGGCTGCGCTAACGGGGCGTAATGGCTGCGGTAAATCTACCTTGCTCAAGCTTTTGACAGGCCTGATTGAGCCCGATGCAGGCCAGGTGATCCGGTCGCCCGGACTGCGGACGGCGTATCTGCCGCAAGATGTTCCGATCCATTTGCACGGAAGCGTGCAGGCTGTGGTCGATGGCGATGCAGGCGGTGTTGTCGATTCTTATCGTGCGCACGCACAGGCTGGAGCGGAAGCCATATCCCGGCTCGGACTCGACCCTGGGGCCGATTTTGCCTCGCTTTCTGGCGGGATGAAACGTCGTGTATTGTTGGCGCGCGCACTCGCTTGTTCCCCGGATTTGTTATTGCTCGATGAGCCCACGAATCATCTGGACCTGGATGCCATACTGTGGCTGGAAAATTATCTGGCCCGCTCGGGCATCACGATCTTGTTTGTTACGCATGACCGGGCATTTCTACGCAAGGTGGCTACGAAAATACTGGATTTGGATCGGGGAGAACTCGCCGGGTGGGATTGTGACTACGATACATTTCTCATGCGCAAGGAGCAGTTGCTTGCAGATGAAGAAGCGCAGTGGGAAAAGAAGGGCAAACGTTTGTCCCAGGAGGAAATCTGGATTCGTAAGGGTATCAAAGCGCGCCGGACGCGGGATGAAGGTAGGGTTCGTGCCTTGCTGGCCATGCGCGAAGAATTCCGGTTGCGACGGCAACAGATTGGAACGAGCCGCTTGACATTGCAGGAGGCGGAATCATCGGGAGCCAGGGTGCTGAAAGCGCAGGGGGTTA
The DNA here is from genome assembly GCA_007129405.1 of Kiritimatiellia bacterium. Classification (GTDB taxonomy): domain Bacteria; phylum Verrucomicrobiota; class Kiritimatiellia; order UBA8416; family UBA8416; genus T3Sed10-140. The sequence continues at coordinate 58 of SKVN01000096.1, read as the reverse complement.
CCTTTGGCTATGATGTTGCGCAACCCCTGATACGGGATTTGGATCTGCAAATCATGCG
>SKVN01000157.1 GCA_007129405.1 Kiritimatiellia bacterium | reverse complement strand
GTGGGGGCATGTTTTTGCAATAATAATTGCGGCATGGTTTGCAAGCGTTCGGTGCAGAGTTGCGTCATGCGGTGCAATTCGAGAAGAGCAGCCTGGATTGCGTCTTCCGGGGTATCGGCCAAGTCCGGATCCAGCAGGGACGCAATATCGTCTTTTTTGCGATCGGGTAAGATGCGTTTCACCGCGGCCGCAACAACCGGCGTAATCGGGAGAATGATGAGGGCGCCAAGCATCATTTTGATTACGTTGGCATGGGCCGCTTGCGACACGAGGATTTGCGGGGTAATGCCACTGGCAGCGGCAGGTGTCGTTAGCGGGATGAGTTGATACATGATGGGGGCCGTAATCATGGCCAGCGAAGTGGCGAAGATATTAAACAGCAGGTGGGTGAGGGCGCAGCGTTTGGCCTCGATGGTGCTTCTGGCGGCCCCGATAAGTGCGGTGGCGCAGGTTCCGACATTTGCCCCGATGATGACGGGATAGGCTTGTTCAAAATTTGTCATTGCACCTGCTGTTAGCATCGCGAAGACCATGCCAATTGTGGCGCCGCTGCTTTGGATAATGGCCGTAAAGAGCAGGGATGCGAGCACGCCGGTTAGCATGCCGCGCACGGTGGTGCCATCGGAGTATTGGAGTATGGGTGCCAGTTCCTCGCGAAACGGGTAGATGGCATCGCTCATAACGTTGAGGCCTAAAAAGATGAGTCCGAAACCGAGTAGTGCGGTGCCTGTTGGAAATGTTCGTTTGTGGAGGCGCATCAGAAAGCCCGTAAGGATGGCAAGCCAGCAGGCATCGCCGAGGCGGAATGAAATCATGAGCATGGAGAGCGTGGTGCCGATATTCACTCCCAATATGACGGGTACACTGCTGGCAAAGGTAACCAATCCCGCGCTGATGAAGCCAATCAGCATGACGGAGGCAGCGCTGCTATGAATCAATCCTCCGAGAAGTGTTCCAAGGGAAATGGCTCTGACGCGATGCGCGGTGGCCCGTTGGAGTATTTGTCGGATGCCTTTGCCAGCTGCTTGCTGGAGTCCTTTGCTCATGGCAGACATGCCGGTGAGAAAGAGGGTAAGGCCGGCAAAGAGGGCGGCGGTTTGTGTTATGTAGAAACTGGTCGTATGCGGGCTCACGTTTTCGGCTCCTGGAGAAGATCATTGATTTGGGAAACCGTAAGGCGGTCTTTGGTTCGCACGTTGATTACATGCTTTGCGCGTTCATGAATGGCGTCCGGTTCGATCCAGAAGTCCTCTTGTGCGCCTGCTACGGCTATTGCGCGCACGTGTCGGATAAGCCGTTCGAAGTGCGAACGGAGATCTTGCATCCGAATGGCGCGGCTTGGTTTGATTTCGTTATTCAGAATGAGATCTTGCAATACTGCCGTGAAGTGATCGAGCAACTCCAGTGCTCCGTCGCGTGCTTCCGTAACGCTTCCAGAGACGTCATGTTTGCGTCCGCGGTTTCCGGTTATCGATTTGGCCAATGCGTCGATGATGTCGGCGGTTTTCTCCAGCATGGCATCCAGGCTTTGCAATATGGACTCGGGGTAATCCGGGCGTCGTGCTGGGTCGGGTACATTTTCGGCAACGGCCAGTAAGTGATCGCTGATGCGTTCGAGATCACTGATATTGACAAATAAGAACATGGCTAACCGTGCTTGTCGCTCTTCGAGCTTGTACCGTGTGAGTTCGAGTAGATATTGCTGGCCAGCCGGTTTAAATTCATCCATAGCACTTTCGACATCTTGCACGAGTTGTACGAATGTGGCGGTGCCACGGGGCTTGTCTTTGTAGGCGGCCAAGGCGCGCGCCGCTGCTGCCAAGCCTACGGCCATGCGTCGATTTTCTTGCAACACAGCTTGCAGTGCGCGCTCGGGAAACAGCAAGTCATATTTTGACAATAATGACGAGGCAGGCTTGAAGGGGGGCTTGGCGTTGCGGAGTGTCTGGACAAGAGAAAACAGCCAGCATAAAGCAAGGACAAGTGCGGTAAGGGCCAAGATGTTGGTTTGCGTACCGGGGTCTTGCAATGCGCTGGCTACAGCGAGGAAAACTGCTGCAGGCGTGTGTGTGAAGGTTGCAAAAGCGGCAACGCCAACGAGTGCGACAACAATGAGGTTTGCCGGTAGCGCCGCGTCACGACAAGCGGTATAGCCAATCCAGCAGCATCCCAACCCTAGCAATGCCTGGCCGGTTTGGCGGATCGTTGGTGTGCGGCAGCTCAGTTGGATGGCCATGCCGACGATGAGCAGTGGAAACGCCCAGTAATATGGTGTCCAGATAATCAGGTTAGCAGGCAGGAAAATGCCAATTGCCATGCCCACGGAAAAGATGGCAGCCGCGAGCGGGGATAGAAGACCGGCCAAATAGCGTCTTTTGCAGTACTGGAAACCACGTTTGCCGTGGAGTGCGCTGCCAGCCAATATGCCGATGACAAAACGATAGAGGGAGTGCGGTGCTGTTTTTTCCGTCCACGCTGACAATTTTGCACCGAGTAGCGGTTCTACCCCATCTGCCCATGTCAGGATGCCGTACATCATCAGCGCGATTCCCGCGGGCCATTGAAATTGTAAAAGCCATGTCATGCCTATTTACTATATTAAGATATAGTTAGCATTCAATGAAAAGCGGCGATGCGGATCGGTGGTTTTTGTTGCCGCGTACGAATATGCATTGCAGTTTTATTCGCGTGTGTTTTATTATGTGGCATGGCTACACCAACTTATATATCTGCCATTTTAGAGAAAACAGGCTTGTTTCCGCCTTCCAGCATTGAACAGGCAGCGATCGAAATTGCTGAAGGTCGCCTTACGCCTGGAGCAGCCGCGGTGGAGGCTGGCATCTCGGAAAGCGCGTTTCTAGAGGCTTTAGCGTCGGTTTTACGCATGCCGTATTTGCGCCTCAAAGATCGTGAAATTGATGCGGAGATTCTGGCGCGGCTTCCTACAAAGGCCATTTTTCAATATCAAGTGATACCCGTTGCTCTGGAGAATGACACGCTTCGGGTTGCGGTAAGTGATCCTTTTACGACGGGCTTGGTTGATTCGTTACGCCTTGCCGCAGGTTGCAGGGTGAAGTTGGCTTTGAGTCCCTCTGAGGATATCGGGGATGCTGCACGCGCATTTTATGGGGTGGGGGCGGAAACGGTTGACCGCATGATCCTGGATAACCGGTATGAAGAGCTTGCGGATGAGCAGATTGCCAAAGCCGACTTAAGTGAGCTGGATCAGGAAGCTTCGATTGTGAAGTTTGTGAATCAGATTATCCGGGAAGCAGATCGACAGGGTTCTACGGATATTCATTTTGAGCCGATGGAGAATCGATTGCGCATCCGCTACCGGATTGATGGCGTTTTGCATGAAACGCCGGTGCCTGTCCAGTTGATTCGTTTTCAGGCGGCGATCATTTCTCGCATAAAAGTTATGGCGAATCTGGATATTGCGGAGAAACGCTTGCCCATGGATGGCCGAATTGGTTTGCGTGTGGAAGGTCGCAATATTGACATTCGTGTTTCCACCATGCCGACAGTGTATGGAGAAAGTGTCAGTTTGCGTTTGTTACAGAGCGGTACCCAACTGATTCGCATTGAAGATTCCGGCATGAGCGATGCGGACAGTGCGATTGTGCGTCGCCTGATACATCGTCCGAATGGTATTATACTGGTAACGGGGCCAACCGGGTCTGGTAAGTCGACCTCTCTATTTGGCTACTTGCAGGAGTTAAATCGCACGGACGTTCGTATCATGACTGCCGAGAATCCGATTGAATACGAGATGAGTGGTGTGAATCAGGTGCTGGTTCGACCAGAGATTAACCTGACCTTCGCGCGCGTCTTGCGTTCCTTTTTGCGGCAAGATCCAGATATTATTATGGTTGGCGAAATTCGTGATTTGGAGACGGCAGAGATTGCCATTCAAGCTTCCTTAACGGGGCACTTGGTGTTTAGTACGTTGCATACGAATGATGCCTCGGGCGCTTTTACACGGTTGGTGGATATGGGCGTGGAGCCGTATTTAGTGGCGTCGGCCGTAGAAGGGGTCATTGCGCAGCGATTGGTGCGCAAATTGTGCAGTGCATGCCGCAAGGCTGTGCCGTTACCTGAAGCAGATGTGCTTGCCGATATTCGTTTTCCGGTCGATCGATTAGCGCGTCCGGAGGTATTTGAAGCTGCAGGTTGTGATTCTTGTCGCGGTACGGGCTTCAAAGGTCGTTGTGGCATTTTTGAAATATTGCCGGTGTCGGAGCAAATCCAGTCGCTGGTAACGGGGCGGCATAGCGCGGGTGAGATCAAGCAGCAGGCTTTGCGTGAGGGTATGCATACGTTACGGGATGACGGCTGGGCGAAGGTTGCGAATGGTACGACTACCATTGAAGAAGTTTTGCGGGCCACGGAAGATAATGAAGAATAAGGCTAACGTCGAGCGTCTGGCGTCGAAGACGTTTGAGGCGATGGAGACTTGGAATGGGCGTATTTACGTATACGGCGCGGACGCGCGCAGGCGAGAAAACAACTGGGGAAATAGAAGTGCCGGATCGTCGGATTGCGCTTGCGCAACTTGAGCGACAGGGATTGTTGCCGATCTCCGTGGTGGAGGGGGCTTCTGCCAAAAAGGGCAAGTCGTCTTCTTCACGGCGTTTCCAGTTAGTGCGTCCGGCACACATGGGCATGCGTGAAGTCTTGGTTTTCACGACCGAATTGAGCGATTTGCTGGCATCTGGCATGACTTTGGGGAATGCTCTCAACACACTTGCTAACCGTAAGACGGGGCGTGGTTCGGATAAGATACTGGAAGAACTGCGTAATGAAATTATTAGAGGGGCAAGTTTGTCTGAGGCGCTTCGCCAATTCCCACGCGTTTTTTCCGGATTGTATTGCAGTATGATTCAGGCCGGGGAAGCCAGTGGTGCCTTGGACGAAGTGCTGCGGCGGCTTGTGGAACATTATGAGCGCATTCAGGAGTTAAAGGAAAAAGTCGGTATGGCGTTGGTGTATCCTTTTATCGTGATCCTGATGGGGGCAGCTACGCTCATTTTTTCTATGGTCAATATCGTGCCGCGGTTTCAGACGATTTTTGATCAACTAGGTCAGGCCTTGCCTTTGCCTACACGTATTTTGATCGGCTCGAGCACATTTTTAAGTCGGTATGGTTTGCTGGTCTTAGCGTTGCTCGGTGTGTTGAGTGTACTAGTGCATCGTGCGGTAAAGACGGATCGAGGGCAATTGTGGTGGCATGGCGTCTTATTGAAGATGCCCCTGGTCAAAGGTGTTGTTGCTAGTGGCGTGTATGCGAATTTTGCGCGCACGTTTGCGGTGTTGCTCAAAAATGGTGTATCCGTCTTACAGGCGCTTCAAATTGTGGAACGTACCGTCGGTAATGCTGTGATCAGTCGTGAGTTACACAAAGCACGCGAGCGAGTTACGGATGGTACTTCGATTTCCGGGCCGTTGGCAGCAGGCAAAGTGTTGCCGCCCATGTTGACGGATATGCTGGCGATCGGGGAACAGACCGGGGATATGCCGTCGGCCTTAACGCATATTGCCCGCCGTTATGAAAATGAATTGGATCGTAATGTAAAAATCTTTACGACGGCATTGGAACCGATTCTGATTGTAGGGGTAGCTTTGGCGGTAGGTTTTGTTGCCATCAGTATTCTTATGGCGGTATTTAGTTTGACGGAAGGTATGGGGGTTTAGAATAGCATGAGGATGTTTTATGCATGCAGTGATTGAAGCTTGCATTGAAGATGCGGGGAATCTTGCGCAGACATTAGGGCTTGGGCGTGTTGTCGGGCAAATTTATGCTTATGTATATTTTTCGGAGGAGCCAAAGGGATTAAAGGATTTTCAGGAGGATGTAGGGATTAGCAGGGGGAGTGCCAGTATGTGTGTGCGGCAGCTTGAACAATGGGATGCGGTGCGCAAAGTACAAGTGGATGGTGATCGTCGGGACTATTATGTTGCCAATCCCTGGTTTGGGCGGGTACTCAAGAATGTATTGTTGGATCAGGTGAACAAGCGATTTGCCGATCGCGCGGCATTTTATGCTAGTCAGCACGAGCGGTTGGATGCCGATGCCGCAAAAGGTCTGGATTGCACTTTTATCAAAGATCGCTTGGAGCACATTCAAGCGTTTGAAAATAAGGCGCGAAACATGTGGAACAACCCCTTGGTTGCGCATTTTTTCAAGTAAGCCTATAGAATTGACGGGAGGGTATTGTGGAACAAGAGGACACGCTAGCAGCTTCAGAAATGGAGCAGGTGATTCGTTCCCAGGATCCGGTTTTGTTTCGCAGGTTATGTGCCTCGGCCCACCCGGCTGGCATTGCTGAAGGGTTACTTTCTCTTGAAGACCCGCAAACGATCTGGGAGCTGTTGTCGCATGCTCCTGTTGAACCGCGCGCGGAAATTTTCAGTCATTTACCGGAGGACACGCAGCTTGAGATCGTGGAGGCGCTTCCTCGTCTGGCGATTGCGGGGCTGATGACGGAGATGTCGCCCGATGACCGCGCGGATTTGTTCAAGCAGCTACCCGCGAGTGTGCAGGCGGCGATTCTGCCCAGTATGGCGCAAGCGGAGCGCGAGGATATTCGACGGCTTGCGTCTTATGAGGAGGGTACGGTCGGGGCGGTGATGACATCTGACTATGCCACGCTGGAACCAGTTTTCACGGCCAAGGAAGCGATTGAGCACTTACGTTTGGCAGCGCCGGATCGTGAAACGATTTATTACGCGTATGTTGTGGATAAGACTCGCAAGCTGATCGGGTTTGTTGCTTTGAAGAATCTGATTCTTGCGCAGGCCCGTGACCGCGTACAGGATATTATGCAGCGTGATTTTATTTATGCACGGGTAGATGAGGATCAGGAGGCGGCGGCGCGTAGGTTACAGAAGTACGATTTAATTGCCATGCCGGTTGTGGATCAGACCGATACTTTGGTCGGGATCGTTACGCATGATGATGCTTTTGACGTGCTGGTGCAGGAGCAGCAGGAGGACTTGGAAAAATTGTTTGCGATTGGTGGATCGCATGAAGCAGGTATGTATCTGCGCAAGTCACCGTGGGAGCATTTCCGCAGTCGTGTGTGGTGGGTAATCGGACTGGCAGGGTTGGGTTTGATTGCGGGGCAAGTTGTCCAAAATGCCGAAGCATTTTTGACGACGATACCGATTTTGATCATTTTTATGCCGATGCTGGCGGCGACAGGTGGCAATACCGGGAGCCAGGCTACTACGCTTGTCATTCGGGCTCTGGCCGTCCAGGAAATTCGCCCGGCGGATGTCTTGCGTGTTCTTTGGAAGGAGCTTCGCGTGGGGTTGATGTTATCGGCTATTTTGGCGTTGACGGCTTTTTCCCGTGTGATGATTCAAACAGGAGGCAGAGCACAAGCGTTAGATGGGCCTTCGCTTGGTTTGGTGGGTGCGACGATCGCTATGGCCTTGGCTTTGCAAGTCGTTTCATCGACTTTACTGGGAGCGATTTTGCCGATGATTGCGGCGCGTTTGAAAGTGGATCCGGCGGTCGTGGCAAGTCCCTCTTTAACGACACTCGTGGATATTACGGGGCTTATGATCTATTTTAGCGTGGCGGCTTTCATGTTAGGAGGGTATGTAGGTTGAGCACACCAGATATATCCCATACGAGCAAACCGCATCTTAACGCTCTGGATCTGCATGCTTTGATTCTGAAGCACCGCTCTCAGGAAATACAGTCGTTTTGCAGGGATGTACATCCCGCCGGTGTCGCTGAAGTATTGCAGCAGTTGTCTTCCGCGGAAATCTGGGAAGTGCTGCAGACGGTTGATGCGGATTTGCGTGCCGAAATATTTAGTCATTTGGATGAGTCATCACAAGTAGAGCTTATGCTGCAGCTTGATCGTAAGCCTGCCGCACAATTGCTTACTGACATGCCGCCCGATGACCGCGCGGATTTGTTCAGGCGTTTGCCGGAAGAACAGCGTGCGGGGATTTTGCCTGCCATGGCGCAAGCGGAGCGGGAAGATATTCGTCGTTTGGCATCTTACAAGGAAGGTACCGTTGGTGCCGTAATGACCTCGGATTATGCGGTTCTGGAAGTGGGCCTGACGGTTACCGAGGCGATCGATAAATTGCGATTGGCGGCACCGGATCGTGAAACGATTTATTATGCCTATGTTGTGGATGCGAATCGCAAGTTGATTGGCTTGGTTTCGCTTCGCGAGTTGATTCTCGCGTTACCGCATCGCCGGGTGGATGACATCATGCATACGGATGCTGCTTTTGCGCGTGTGGATGAAGATCAGGAAACGGCCGCGCGTAGGTTACAGAAGTATGATTTGATCGCGTTGCCGGTTGTGGATGCCAATGACGTTCTGGTTGGCATCTTAACACATGACGATGCCTTCGATATTCTGGTTGACGAACAGCAGGAAGACTTGGAAAAACTTGTTGCGATTGGTGGTACGCACGAGTCTGGTGTGTATATGAAAACCTCGCCTTGGCGTCATTTTCGAAACCGTGTCTGGTGGGTTGTCGGGCTGGCGGCTGTGGGGCTTATTTCCGGGCAGATCGTGTATCATTACGAGGAACTGATCGAAACATACATTATTCTGGCGATGTTTTTGCCCTTGCTCGCGGATGCTGGCGGTAATACCGGGAGTCAGGCTGCGACCTTGGTGGTGCGGGCGTTGGCACTCGGGGAGGTCCGGTTACGGGATGTATGGCGTGTGATTTCGAAGGAAGCGACGGTTTCGATCCTGTTAGGTTTGGTACTTGGAAGTGTTGCTTTTGTGCGAATTGTATTGCTCCCCGGTGATTTGCCCGATGGCATGACTGCCGCGCGGATTGCTTTTGCCGTTTCTCTTGCGCTCTCTTTGCAGGTCATATCGGCCACGTTGTTGGGGGCCATGTTGCCTTTGATTGCCTATCGTTTCAAGCTGGATCCGGCGGTCGTTGCAAGCCCCGCGCTAACAACGACGGTGGATGTTACGGGGCTGCTGATTTACTTCGGGTGCGCGAGCCTGATTCTGGGAATTTAGGGTAAAAGCTGACATGCTAAAATGCTAAAATAGCTGAGGGCGATAGAAAATTGCTCGTTCTTGTATTTATTTCAGCATTTCAGAGTTTCAGCATTTCAGTATTTCGTAGTCGGGAGCATGCGCATAATGTCGGCGGCGGGCCGGCCGGCTCGCAGGAGTTGGGCCATTTGCTGCATATAGGGGTCAATGTGCCGCATGAAATGCTGGTATCCCTCGCAGAGCCAATTCAGGCCTGGTTCGCCATCTCGTGTTTGCAAGAACCGATGTTTCGGGCATTCTCCATGGCAGGCAAAGAAGAATGCGCAGTGGCGGCATTGATTGGGTAGAGATTCTTTCTTCTTGTTGCCGAATTCGCGTTGTTGCGGGTTTCTTGCAATCGCAGTCAAGGGCGTGTCGTGTATATTACCCAAGAAGAAATCCGGATACACGAAGTGATCGCAGCTATATACATCGCCATTATGTTCCATGACCATGGCATCGCCGCAGGTTTCCCCGAAAATGCAGAGCGCGGGTTTCATACCCATCCAGGCACCGAGCATGATGTCGAAGATTTGCACAAAAATATGACCAACATCATTTTCTATCCAGCAATCAAAAACGTCTGCTAGAAATTTGCCATATTGCAGCGGCGCAACGGTCCATGGCATTACGCGCGGATCATCGTCATCTTGTTTGAGGTCGGGGGGGATATCGAATGTGAGTCCGAGATCGCTGGCAGCTTTGCTTGGTTTGCGCTCGATGATGGGAATGAACTGCATGAAGGTCGTTCCAGCGGATTTAAGAAACTTGTATATTTCACGTGCGTGGGGGGCACTTTGGCGCGTCACGCAAGTGAGAGTGTTGAACTCGACCTGATGGCACTTCATGCGTTTCAGAGCTTTCATCACTTGGTCAAAAGACGGTTTTCCGCCACGGTTCACGCGGAAACGATCGTGGATATGGCGGGGTCCATCCAGGCTGAGGCCAACCAGAAAATTCTCGCGTTTCAGGAATTTACACCAGTCATTGTCTAAGAGCATACCATTGGTTTGCAAGGCATTATGGACAGGGCGTCCGCCGGCATATTTTTTTTGCAGGGTGACGGCTTTCTCGAAAAAAGGGATTCCCATGAGCGTGGGTTCCCCGCCTTGCCAAGCAAAGGTCAGTTCGGGGGTGTTCTGGGATTCACAGTATTGGCGAATATAGGTTTCGAGTGTTGCATCGGTCATGCGGTGGTGCGTTGTGCGATCATAAAGGGCATCTTTTTCCAGATAAAAGCAGTACCGACAGTTTAGATTACAGTCGGGACCCGCAGGCTTGGTCATGAGATGAAATGGATGGAGGGCGTTGGTCATGGGGTACTTTGTTGTGTTGATATAGGTTAATGGAAAATACAAGTATTACGTGCGCGAACTCCATGCATGTTATGCAATATCCAATATCCAACAAGGAATTTCCCGTTTCCAAGGATGGCGCAAATGTGTATGCGTGAGCTTGGGCTCTTCATGTCTATCTCTCGCAAGCTTGCGCTGCTGGGAATTTCCGGTCTTTAGTCTTTCGTCTAAGGTCTTTGGTCCTTTGCTGCGGGCGCGAGGCAGCGAGGGGCCGCGAACTGGATTGCCAGGGCGCCAAGAGGAGCCGTGAAGATAATGCTCAGCACGGCCAGTGCCAGAATGATTTCTCCCGGAGCATCATCCAGTCCTGCAGCTTGCATGGCAAGCAAGGGAGACGCGCCAATGGCGGCTTGGACGGTAGCCTTCGGGAAGTAGGAGAGGATTACAAATACGCGCTCTTTGAAGACCAGATTGCTGCGAAGTAAACAAACGGCGACGCCCGTACTGCGTGCGAGGAGGCCAGCCGTAATGATGAAAATGCCGGCTGATCCTGCTTGCAGGGCAATGCGCGGATTGACTTGTGCGCCGACAAGAGAGAAGAGGATGATTTCGGCAAAGACCCATACTTTGGCAAGTTTGGCCGACAGTTCATGGGCCATGTGTTCGCGTTTTTCCAGGAGAATAAAGCCGATGGCCATGGTTGCGACCAACCCTGAGAAGGGCACAATACCTTCCATGAGATATTGCAAGCGGATTAAAAGGGTAGCAGAAGCAATCAGCAACAACACACGTTTTGTCGCCCGCGGGTTGAAGTGGTCGCAAATTTTGTAGATGCCGATTCCCAGCAGTAATCCCAAAAGGATGCCGCCCGCGAGAGAGAGAGGGATGGATGCGAGTTGCCAGATAGGATTCAAAGTTGTCTGACCCAGATATAGTGACAGGGCTATGCTGTGGGCCACGATGACGAATACGTCGTCAATGGATGCGGAAGCCATAATCATGGCGGGAATTTCTTTGTCTGCGCCCCGGCCATGCTCCATGAGCTTGATCATGGCGGGGACGACGACGGCGGGCGAAACGGCGGCCTGTACGGATCCGAGTATGGCCGCCTCCATGTAAGAGAGTGGCAGCAGGAGAGGGCCGATGAGCGTGATTGCGGTGAGTTCGCAGGCTGCGGGAATACAGGCGAGCATGGCTACACGTCCGCCGCTATGATGCAGCGTAGCCCGTGTCAGTTTCAAGCCGGATCGCAGCAGAATCACAATAAGGGCGATAAGCCGGAGATCGGGGCTTACCGCCATTAATGCCGGATGCAGAAGATTGGCAACGTGCGGGCCAAGCACAATCCCTACACACAACATGCCGATGAGTCCGGGCATGCGAAATCGACGCGCGATCCAATCGGCCAAGAGGCAGAGAATCAAGATTTCCGCGATACTGAATGCCATCTTGCTTGTTAGACTCCACTAAAAGCCGAGAAGCCACCATCGACAGGAATTACCGTGCCGGTGACAAAACCGGCGGCCTCCTCGGAGAGGAGCCAGAGAACGGTGCCGAGTAGGTCCTCTGGATTACCGTAACGCCCCATGGGGGTATGCGAAATAATGGTTTGTCCGCGTTCTGTTAGCGAACCATCCGGATTCGTCAGCAAGCTGCGATTTTGATCGGTCAGGAAAAATCCGGGAGCGATGGCATTTACGCGAATGCCGACTTTCGAAAAATGCACAGCGAGCCACTGGGTAAAGTTGCTAATAGCTGCTTTGGCACCACTATAGGCCGGTATTTTTGTGAGTGGGGTGAAGGCATTCATGGAGGATATGTTGAGGATCGTTCCTTTTCCCGATTCGGCCATGGCACGGGCAAAAACCTGTGTCGGAAGCAGCGTGCCAAGAAAATTCAAGTTAAAGACAAACTCGATGCCTTTGGGGTCGAGATCAAAAAAGGTTGTGAGGCCTTCCAATTCTTGTTTGAGGTCTTCGGGAAGAAGATAGGGTTTAGAGGTTGTGCCTTTCGGGTGATTTCCGCCTGCACCATTTACTAGGATCGTAGGGGTCCCTAGTTGGTCTTCAATGCTTTGCCGGGCCGCTTCCAGACTATCTTTGTCTAGCACATTGCAGGCAATACCCAGGGCGGTACCGCCCGTTTCATTGATTTGTTGTGCGGCGGCATCAGCAGCTTCCTGGCGTAAGTCTGCAATGGCGACTTTTGCCCCCGCATCGGCTAGTGCGGCGGCAATGGTACTGCAAAGCACGCCGCCACCACCGGTTACTACGGCAACACGATCTTTTAAATCTACTTGAAATGACTTCATAATCGGGCTCCTTATCTTGTTTGGATGAGATGGAATATTCCGTTGGAATGTAGGGCCAAAGGCGGTTCACTCCAAGCCAAAAAGCAAGAGCTTGGCGTGTGGCCAGTAGTACTTGTTCGCAATAATGCCGCTAGATGGGCCTATACGCAATGGCAATTGCGGCGGGCGAATGGGCGTGGTAGGGTGGCAAGATTATGCGAACCATACTACATATTGACATGGATGCTTTTTTTGCGGCGGTTGAGCAGCGGGATCATCCCGAGCTACGCGGGCGTCCGGTTGTGGTTGGCGGTGCTGGCGAGGAACGTGGTGTGGTTGCTGCTGCGAGTTATGAGGCCCGTGCGTTTGGTATACGTTCGGCGATGCCTTCACGAGAGGCGCATAGGAGATGTCCGGATGCCGTATTTCTGCCTCCGCGGCATGATTATTACGCGGCGGTCTCGCGCGATATTTTTGAAATATTTACGCGCTATACACCGGAGATTGAACCGCTTTCGATTGATGAAGCTTTTCTAGATGTGAGTGGTGCCTTGAAATTGTTTGGTACGGGACCGGCTATTGCGACGCGAATACGTGCGGATATCCGCCAGGAGATTGGTTTGACAGCTTCGGCTGGTGTAGCATCTAACAAGTTTCTGGCGAAGCTTGCCAGTGAGATGCATAAGCCGGATGGTCTGACTGTGGTTCCCTGTGCGCCACATGAAATTGAAGCGTTTCTTGCGCCCCTGGCGGTTGGGCGTATTTGGGGTGTAGGTCCGGTGCTGGAGGCAAAGTTGTGCGCGCAGGGTATTCAGACCATTGGTGATTTGCAGCATGCATCGAACGATGCGTTAGAGGGGGTTGTCGGGAAGCATACGGCGGATCATTTGCGCAAACTTGCGCGCGGCATTGATACGCGTCCGGTTGCGTCGGAATCGCGTGAGAAAAGCATTTCGCGCGAGCATACGTATGCGAAGGATGTACGCGATCTGGCGGTAATTACCCGGACTTTACAGGAATTAGTCGAGAATGTCGGGCGGCGCTTGCGTGTGGCTGGTTTGTATGCCGGGACAGCGCGTATCAAGATTCGTTGGCAAGGGTTTCAGACGATTACACGACAAAGTGCATTGGATCCCCCGTGTTGCGACGATTTTACGTTGCGCGCAGCAGCCTTCCGCTTGTTGCACGCCACGCCTTTGCTTCATCCGGTGCGCTTGATAGGATTTGGCGTGCAAGACATGCAATCGCGACCAACACAGCAACTGAACTTGTTTGATGTAGAGGGACAAAATCAAGAACGTCGCGAAAGGTTATCTCGTACGATCGATGCGGTTCGGGAGCGGTTCGGGAGCGAAAGCCTTGATTTTGGAGGATAACATGGCGAAACATATCATGATTTTGGATGCGTACAATATCCTGCATCGCATTCCGCGTTGGTCGGGGATGCTGGAGGAATCGCTAGCAGGGGCACGCGAGCAAATTTTGGGGTATTGCCGACGCTGGACGGCAACGCGGGGAGATGTTTGGTTGTTTTGTGTGGTATTTGACGGTGACTCCGGGGTAGGGGGTGGCTTGCGTTCGGCATGTGCAGGCATCCGCGTGTATTTTTCGCGAAGTGGCCAGACAGCCGATGATCGTTTGCTGGCCATTCTGGATGAATTTGGACCGCACTTTCAGTACACCGTGGTTTCGGACGATCATTATGTGCGAGATAAAGCGCGTCTTTTGGGCGCAAATATATGTGACTGTTCTGGCTTTGCAGATACACTAGACCATGTTGAACGGAAACGGGGAGAACGCAATCGCCGTCGCATGGGGAGTGGGCATGATGGTGGGGGTAAGGTGGATCCGGCAACGGCATCGCAAATTACCGACGAACTACGCCGATTATGGGTAGATTCGTCGGCACAGTAAGAGATTCAGCATTGGACGTTATGTGGAGAATGTGATACGTTGTATGTGTGATGAAGACGATATGGAATATAGTGATTTTGATTGGGTTATACGGGGTGGCGACGAGTTCAGCTGCTGTTGATTTTGCACGCTATCATGTGATTATTGAGCGTCGGCCCTTTGCCTCTCCGGTAGAGGAACCCGTTGTCCCGCCGGTTTCGGACGAACCGCCAGCCTTTGTGCAACAATTGCGCATGGTTGCCATTACGGAAAGTCCGGCAGGGACGCGCGTAGGATTTTTGGATATGCAACATCGTCCTCCGCGTACGTATTTTTTGTATATTGGGGAAACGGAAGATGGCCTTTTGCTGGCAGATGCGGATTATGATCGAGAGCGTGCCTTGGTATCGAAGGGAGGTCAGCAATACTGGATGCATTTGGGCGGGGGGGATCGCAGTAGTGCATCGCCGGAGGCGGAAGCGGCAGAAGCATCGTCAGGCGACCGTCGACCTCGGGCGGGAGATGTGCGGACATCTGGGCGCGGGGGCGTAATCCGTTCATCTGGAGAAGATCCTTCTGCTCCACAGGATTCGTATGCAGAGAGACGTCGGCAGCGTTTGGAGGAGATGCGTCGTCGGGCTGAAGAGTCGCGCCAACTATCCGAAGAAGAGGTTGAGCGCCAATTACGTGAGTATCAAATGCGTTTGATTCGTGAAGGGCGCACACCGTTGCCGATTCCGATCACAGAAGATATGGATGCCCAGCTTGTGGCCGAGGGTATTCTGCCACCGCGTGAGTAAATGTTATGAAATATGCGAGAATGCTACGTAGAAATTGGATGTTGGTATTGGGATTCTGCCTGTTTGTGCAGTCTGCAGATGCCGATTTTTCGCGGTATCAGGTCATTTTGGATCGCCGGCCTTTCGGGGAGGTTGCTGCGGCTGAAGCGGAGCCACCACCAGCGCGTCCGACGGGTCCATCCTATGCAGACCAATTACGGCTTGTTGCCATGACGATCAGTCAGGGCGATATTCGTGTTGGTTTGGTGGATGGAAACGTGCGCCCGCCGCGGACATATTTTCTCTTTGTTGGCGATACAGAGGATGGTTTACGTGTGCTTTCTGCTGATTATGAAGCAGAGACGGTTTTGGTGGAGAAGGACGGAGACCAACGTACGCTTCGTATGGGGGGCGGGAGTCCGACGGGAGACCATCAACCCACAGCCGGTCCGGGGATGATAGCGGGCGGCGGTCAGCGTCCGACGGGAGATGCCGCCGCCGCAACTGCTGGCCGACGTGACAGGCGTGTTGGTCGCATTACGGAAGGGCGTCGGCAGCGCATGGAGGAGGAGCGTCGTCGTATGGAGCATGTTCCCGAGCTAACGGGGGCCGTTCTGGAACGCCATTTGCAAGAGTATAACTTGCAAGCAATTCGGGAAGGTTTGCCACCGCTGCCGATTCCGCTTACGCCCGAACAGGATGCGCAACTCGTAGCCGAGGGTGTTTTGCCACCCTTGGAGTAAGTTTTCCATGGTTGAAAGCAAAAAGCTTGCTCGACAAAGCTTTTGATGAAAGTACACTTGGCCACATGAAATTGTATCGTTTTGTCGTTTTGATGTTCCTGTGTGGATATGCTTGTACGGGGTTGGCTGCGACCCCACTCCATCAAGCCGTACGTGCGCGCGACTTTATCACCATTCGGGAAATTGTGGAATCATCCATTAGCACCGCACTGGATGTAGCAACACAAGAGGGTGTCACCCCCTTGCATTTGGCTGCCGCCACGGACCAAGCCGATGTAATTCAGCTTTTGCTAGATCGGGGTGCCTCGATAAACAGTCGCACCCGATTGGGGTTTACAGCATTGCACTGGGCTGCTTCCCGCGAGGCACTGGATAGTATGTTTATTTTGTTACGTGCCGGTGCAGATATAGAAGCCACAGCACGAAATGGTATTACGCCATTGCACTGGGCTGCATCGCGGGATGCATCGCGTGCTGTGCAAATGCTACTGGATGCAGGAGCAGATCCGCATGCCAGGACGTCATCGGGCGAGAGTCCCTTGCATCTTGCGATTCGCAAGAGTGCGTATTCGCAAGCAGCGATTGTGCTTGCCCAATTCAGCATGACGGCAATGGAAGACGACGCGCTACCCGAACTTCCGGTTGCGGATCCGACGCTGCCGCAT
>SKVN01000160.1 GCA_007129405.1 Kiritimatiellia bacterium | reverse complement strand
TATACGCATGCAGATCGAAAAGACATTGGTTGGGATATTCTCCTGGCAATGGTTGTGTGTACCTTGCTGCTGGTAGGGTTGGCGTGGTATGTCAGTGCAGATCGTGCTTTAGTGATTTGGTTTGCCTTTGGCGCGGGGCTTGCGTTCGCCGTATTTCGCCTGTTTACGGCTCTGCTACTTCGTCTGGTACGGGGGGTGCCGCGCCCGAAGTGGGCACCACTGCGTTTGGCGGTAGCTTCGATTCAGCGCCCGGGTTCACCCGCTGGCGGTATCATTTTCGCGCTTGGATTAGGGCTCACAACACTGGTTGTCATTTCCCAGGTGCAAACAAATTTACATCGACTGGTGATGGAGACACTGCCGCAGGATGCCCCGTCTTTTTTTGTCATGGATATCCAAGGGCATCAAATCGAGACATTTGTTGAGAAGGTTGGTCAATTGCATGGTGTCGAGCGCATAGATCATTCTCCTGTATTGCGTGGACGGATTACGTCTATAGGTGGTTTACCCGTGCGGGAAGCTACGATTGACGCTGCTGTTCGGTGGGCGGTGCGGGGAGATCGATTTATGACGTTTCGGTACGATGTGCCGCAAGGCAATCAAGTAGTCAAAGGAGATTGGTGGGGCTCGGATGAGCAGATCTCTGGCGCGTTGGTGTCGATTACGGCGGATTTGGGTGAAGGGTTGGGGCTAAAGCCGGGAGACCGACTGGGTGTAAATGTAATAGGACGTGAGATTACAGCTACTGTTGCGAACTGGCGTCAAGTGGACTGGGGTAGCCTGCAATTGAATTTTGCGCTGGTATTTCATCCGGATGCCTTGGCGGGGGCACCGGCCTCCTGGTTGGCATCGATTCATGGAGATGCGGCACAGGAGGGAGAGCTCTTTCGTGAGATTACGGCGGCGTATCCCAATGTGACAGTCATTGGTACGCGGGATGTACTGTCACAAGCAGCGCGGACGATTCAGCGTATTGGCTTGGCTTTTCGTGCGGTGGGCGGTGTCGCTTTGGTCGCCGGATTTCTTGTCTTGGCTGGTGCGGTGGCCGCGGATCAGCGTCGTAGGATTCGCGAGGCGGTAATTGCCAAGGTATGCGGTGCAACGCGGGGCGATCTGGTGCAGGCATTGATGGCAGAATTTTCCTTGCTGGCATTGGCCGGGTTAGCCCTGAGTGTATTGGTGGGGAGTGCCGCGGCTTATGGGATTATTCGCGGATTGATGAAAATGGAGTATGCACCTGATTTTGCTGCCGTAGCGATGGTTCTGTTGCCGGGCATTGCGGGTGTCATTTTTGTAGGGATTGCGGGCACTTGGCATGTGCTCGGGCAGCGCCCGGCAAGGCATTTGCGCGAGGAGTAGTTGCGGAAATAGCTCAAGTTCGGGCATGTATGCATCGATAGATCAGAGGCTCATTTGCCTCTGTATTATCTTCAAGGGGAGGGCTTCCCTTGTAGGAATTGGCCCTTGCGCTGGTGTGTGTGTTGTCCATTACGGAGTGTGATGGTACCATTGACGATGACATGTTCGATACCGGTTGCCAAGGCATGTGGGCGATCAAAGGCGGATTGGTCCCGTATGGTTTCTGGATCAAAAATTACGATATCAGCGATGTAGCCTTTTGCAATCTTGCCGCGTTTTTGTAGTCGGAAGGTGTCGGCTGGTAGCGACGTCATTTTGCGGATGGCATCTGGCAATGGAACGGTTTGTCCGTCGAGCGCCATGCGCAAGAAGCGGGGAAACGTGCCGTAGGCGCGTGGGTGTGGCCAATCGTGGCTGAGAGGTCCGGTCGGTGCCCGCAGGGATGCGTCTGATCCGATCATGACGTATGACTGCGCCAACACGCGCTGCATGTTGTCAGGATGCATGCCATGGAAAAAAGCCGCCGTACGCAACTCATCCTTCTCAGCAATTTGGAGTGCGGCTTCTGCGGGATGCAGGCGCAATTCTTTCGCAACTTCCATCAGGGGGGTGCCAGCATATGGTTTGTTGTCAGGGTGAACGGTTGAGCCGATTGTTATATAGGTCCAATAGGCCTCATCCTTTTGTTTGAGTTCATGGATGAGGCGCTGTTTGTCGCTCGGTGTGCGCAAGCGTTCAAGCATGACATCGGGGCCACCGGCAGCGGCCCATGCAGGAAAAATGATATCGAGATCTGTACAGGATGCGGTGTATGGGTAGCGGTCAGCAAAAACCTCTATACCACTTTGCCGAGCCTTATGAATACGCTCGAGAGCGGGCTCGAGCAAGTGCCAGTTGGCCTGTCCATAAGCCTTGAGATGTGAAATCAAAATGCGGGCTCCGCTGGTTTTCCCGAAATCAAGTGTTTCGTCAATTGCTTCGAGTAGTTTGGTGCTCTCGCTACGCATATGCGAAGTGTAGATGCCGTTGCGTTCCGCAACGACTTTTACAAGGTGTTCTACTTCTTCCGATGCAGCGAAGCGTCCGGGGTTATAGATGAGTCCGGTGCTGAGTCCGCTGGCACCTTCATCGATGGCTTGTTCGAGTCGCTTTGCCATGCGGAGAACTTCTTGTTTCGTGGCACGGCGTGGTTCGTAACCCATTACGCCAGCGCGGAGTGTATTGTGCCCCACGAGAAACACAATGTTCAGACCTGGGTTTACTTGCTGGAGGAGCTCGCGGTATTCGGCGACGGTTTGCCATTTTGCGGGGTATTGGTGAACCGTCCAATCAGATGGCATACGGCTGGCTCCATAAAGAGGAGCACATGAAGCGCCGCAATTGCCTACAATTTCGGTCGTAACACCCTGATAGATTTTGCTGGGCGCATCGGGTTCCAGAAGAATATAGGCATCGGAGTGTGTGTGCACATCGATGAATCCGGGACAGACGATGTGTCCTTTTGCATCCAGAATGTTGTCAGCCGGGATTTCGGTGTGGGAGGTCACAGCGCAAATGGTGTCGTTTTCGATCAGGACATCGGCTTGTACGCCATCTTTGCCCGTGCCGTCAAACACAAGGCCATTCGTGATTTTAAGCCGCATGTTCGTCTTCTGTTGTAGGCTTGTCTTCTGTTGCGGTGGCACCGGAGGTGGAGGGCGTCGTTTGGGCACCGAGCATATCTGCCACTTGTTGTTGCACATGTTCCAAGCTTTGCATTTGCAGGCGTGGATCGGTGATCACAAACACTTCGCCTGTTTTACGATGCTCATAGATGCGGCGAACGGTGTCTTCGTCGTCTACGGTTACATCTTTCTCGATGAGGATTTTTTTGCGTTCAAGCATTAACGCTAGAATGTATATGACGGGTATTTGGTCGGCCTGATCTTCTTCAAGCAAGCGGCGTAGCAAGGATTCGGCCGTTTCCTTGCGTAGGGGCTCGGGAGGCGCTTCGGGGGGTAAGAGAAAGATGGTTTTCCAGAAACTGAAAGGTGTTTGATAAGAGACTTCCCGTTGTTTCCAGCAAGTTTGACAAAAGTCTGTCCGTATAAAGCCTGGCGGTTCTGAAAAAAGCGCAGAGACGCATTCTTGTTTGTTTTCAAATGCGCGTTGACATTGTTGACATGTGTTGCCTCTTGATTGAATCGACCATTCTTGCGGCATACGAAACTCCTGGCTATATGGTTGGTTGCGATCTTTAGGTTATGCGAGGTGGGCATTCGATCTTGTTATGGCGGTTTTGTCAAGAAACGGTCGAATGATCGTAGAATTCTGCCATAGCTGTAAGGAATGTGTTTCTTGCGGGGATGAATGGATAGATGCAAGATACCGGAGGTAAAAAGTCATGAAATCATCATCGTTCGAGGCGCGTTTTTCCGTAGTGTGTGTGCCGGAGAATCCTAGCATGTTCATGATGAATATGCAGGTTTTTCAGGTCAAGCCGGTCAACTTACTTGAAGATGTATCACAAGGGGAGCCTCAAGCGGTGGTGTGGTGTGCTGTGTTTCAGCCATCAGGTATCAGAAAGATCTGATTTTGATGTTGTTCCAGTCTCGGCGGTCAGCAGCGTTGCGTAGCTTGGCGGTAAAATTTTTGAGATGCGCTGCCGAGTGTATTTCGCCGCCAAGGAATCCCAGATTAAACCCTTTGGCGGGACGAATCTGGTGCGTTGTTTCGAAGGTTTCCCGAAATGAGCGTTTGGAGCGCTGCACGGCGTTATGCGTAGACTGCCCAGTTATCATATTGGCGATAAAAAGTCCCCGAGGCTTGAGACATTTTATGGTTTGTTGAATGGCATCTTCGAACAGAGGAGAGGGGCGCGTGACGCCTGTTTGCAGGCCTATGAAAATATCGTCGAGGACGACATCAAATACAGGAGGAGAATTTGCTGCAAAGGCATATCCATCCCCGAGAACCAGTTTGGCATGTAGTGTGTCGGTAGCCATATAGGTAGAGGCAATTTCCAGCATCATGGGGTCAATTTCGACTGCCGTGACATTCGCACTGGGTAAAAAGTGGAGGATTTGCCGCACAACGGTACCCCCGCCGAATCCAAGCACGAGGATGCGTTTGTTTTCGGGGCCTGGTTGTAGGAGGATGGCGGCGGTCAGGGCATCCCAAATATATCCGGTGAGAATGCGGGATCGACTCCAGGTTGCATGGGTACCACCGGCAACTTCGAAATCGAATCCATCTGCTGTTTTCCAAATGGTGACATTGTTATAAGCGGACGATACCGTTTTGATAGGTTGCATCTTTATAAATCAAGGCTGAGTTGACCCCGCACCACGACTTTGCGGCCATCGATGATGTCGGGGTCGGCGGTATAGTACACTACAAATTTAACACCGGAAAATTCGTGTGCAAGGGCACTGCGAATATAATTCTCAACGGCGGTTACGTTGCCTTCGTCGTCGTCGGAAAATCCCACGCTAATGGGTTTTTCCAGTCCGCGCTCATGGGCAATTCGTATGACGTGTTCGACAAAATCCTTAATGGCAAACTGTTTACCAATTTCTGTGTTGGGAGATGCGCCTGGTTGTTGTCCCATGCGTGCGCGAAACTCGGGGGACATGACGCCATGATAGCGATTGTGGTCATGATAGAAGTTGATCACATCTGCATCTGCTGTGACATTGGCTTCAGGGGCGAAACAGGCCATATACCCGCGTAGGTTTTTGAGCATGAGCTGGCGTTCTTCCGGGGTGAGCACCGTTTGTATGAAGTAATCCACGGCCAGGCGGATCACTTGGGAGCTGTGTCCGCGAGCCGTGACAATGGCAAACAAACGGCCTTCGATTAAGGTTTGGCGGAACTTGGCAAAACAGGGGCCTTCTTTGTGTTGTCCGGCAACAACCGCATCAATGGCTGCTCGTGTGTCACGCAGAAAGACATTTTCGTCATCAATGTCGATATCCCGAAAGTCGCGGAAAGCGTCTTCCCAATCGTTGTTCGGTGGGCGGTAGTTTTCGCGGTCGGATCGAATGACGCTGAATACTGCGGTTGAAACCGCATGGGGGACCCAAGATTCATCTGCCAAGCGTTTTTCAAGATAGATTTTGGTTGGCATGTGCAGAATGTTGTCATCCCAGTCAAAAATATAATATTTCAAATCGCGATCCGCGACTGCCAAATTTATGTCCACTGGCTGGTTTTGCATGGTATCCTCAAGCATTTTCGTGCGAGTGAAGCATGCCTCAGTGGGGCATGAATCACAAGGAGAAAGCGCGGGTGGGGGGATGGAGGGGTGTTGATTTGATCGCATACGCAGTGGAATGACTTTTTTGTTTGCGGCGATATCTTGCTTGGGGTAGGGTAGCGTCTTATTGTTACTGCGGTTGTTTTGTCTCAACGAGTTTTGTGTATTGGTTTTGCAGAGAGTTGGAGGTGTGCGTTATGTCGAAAATCTTATGTATTTTCTTTGTACTGCTGTGCTTGCCTGTTTTTTCTGTTTTCGGCCAGGCGCGTAGTGCCGTTGTTTATAGGATGCCTCCTGGGATAGAGCCAGCCGATATGATTCGCGTTCGTGGTTTCAGTGGAATCGGTTCCCGTTCCGTTGTGACGACGCCCGTTTTTAATACTTCTGTTGGCAGGGGGGCAAGGAGTCCTCAGGAGTGGCAATATTTGCATTTGCAGTACGAAGTGCTGATTCCTTGGATTGATGAGATGACCGTGCAATTTTTTGTGCTTTCCATGGGGAGTGACCCCGAGACAGGAGAGAATGTATTCAGTTTGTTCCAGCGGAATGTTAGATACGTGGATATAGAAGGGGGTCGTTCTGGACGTGAAGGGCAGCGTTCGGCAGATGCTTTCCTTCGTCCGGCAGCACTTCGGCGCTTTGGTCGCGTTGTTGCTGCTGCGGCCGTCGTCACCATAAACGGGCAGGTGGTTGCGCAAGAGCAGGAAGTAGACCGGAATGCCCCTGCGCTACCGGAAACATGGTGGCAGGATGATCGTGTCATACGTAGTGATGCTGTAACGATTCGTGATGGGTATTTGCTGGATCGAACCGAGACACCATGGTCCATTATTAATTACGATGACGCAGAGTTCATTCGTTAGCATTGCGGAGTGCGCATGTTTGATAAGAATCGTTTGATAGCGGTAGATTTAGGGGCGAGTAAGGTCGCGGTGGCGGAATTCAGCTTCAGCAAGGGCGGTCTGCCAACGCTCACCAATTACGGTATTAGCCCTATTGAAAGCGAGAGTGGTAGCGAAAGTGACCGCTTAGCTTTTATTGTTACCGCGATACGGGATCAGATGCATGCGTTGGGCATCAAGCCAGGACCGGTGATGTTGTCCGTTTCGGGACAGGTTGTATTTCCGCGTTTTGTAAAGCTCCCGCCTGTGGGTAAGGACAAATTACCACAGATCATTCAATACGAGGCAGAGCAGAATGTTCCGTTTCCGATTGATGAAGTGGTGTGGGACTATCAATTGATAGGCGACGGGGAAGATGAGCTCAATGTGATGTTGGTGGCGGCTAAGATTGAGAACATCAAGCGATTGACAGACTGTGCGCAAGCGGCGGATTTAGAGCCTGATATTGTTGATGTATCGCCGATGGCATTATTAAATGCCGTTCATTATTCGCGTCAAGATGATGCCGGTTGTGTGATGGTTCTCGATATTGGGGCTCGTTCGTCTAATTTGATTTTCATGGAGGATGATCGGGTATTTAGTCGCAGCATTCCTGTGGCAGGCAATACCATCACGCAAGAGTTGATGAAAGCTTTCAATGTTTCCTTCGCGGAAGCCGAGAAGATCAAGCTAGAGCAAGGCTTTGTGGCTTTTGGCGGGGTTACTTCTGCTGGCGATAGCGAGGTTTCCGAGCAAGCGTCCAAAATTATTCGTACCGTATTAACGCGTTTGCACGCAGAAGTGAACCGGTCCATTAATTTTTATCGCAGCCAGCAGGGGGGAGGATCTCCTGATTTGGTGCTGCTGACCGGTGGCAGTTCGATGTTGTCGCATGTAGACACATTTTTTCAAGATAAGTTGCGTGTTCCGGTTTCGTATTTTAACCCATTTGATGCCGTTGAGGTTGGTGCCGGGGTTGATATTGATGCATTAAATCAAGATATTCAGTGCATGGGGGAGGTTGTGGGACTCGCGTTACGGCGCGTTGGCAATGGGTTGGTGCACATTAACTTACTGCCACCGGATTTGGTTGCGTTAAAGACATTTCGCCGCAGGAAGCCTTTCTTTATTGCTACGGCTGCTGCGGTTGCGCTCAGCATGATCGGCTGGGGGGGGTATTTTTCGTTTGCCGGGCGTGCTCTGGCTGAGCGTACTGCCCGCCTGGATCGCGCCGTTCGCGATTTGACGGCTATGCAGCAGCGGTTCGAAGGTGTATCCGCAGAACGGCAGGTTTCGGAAGCGCAGTTTGACACACTTGTTGAACAAGTGGCTCTTCGGACAATATGGATTGACTTATTACAGGCCATAGGAGAGTCGTTAGATGCAGGAATGTGGATTTCGGCATTGGAGCCGGAAGAGACAGGTGGGCGGGTTAGCAGTCTTCGGGTGACGGTCCAAGGGTTCTCGGATCGTCTGGAAGATACGGCTGCAGGAACGGCAGCGGAGCGGTTGCGTGATCGATTGCGTGACACCGTGTTTTTCCTCGATGACAGTGAAATTGTTCGGATGTCAATTGGCGCCTATCGCCGGGAAATTGTTTTGCAACTTGGTCTTGCGGAAGCGATTCCCACGCAGTAGAGGTGATGAGACACGCATGAAAAAGAAACAAATCATTACATATTCAGCCAGCGGTGCTGGTGTTGTTGTATTGCTGGTTGTTGCTGGTATGCTTGTGCGCAGCATTATGCAGTATCGGGAGCAAGAGCAAGCTTTTAATCGACTTCGTTCGCGACTCACGCAACTCTACCGTGCCGAGGTATTTCCATCCGAGGACAATATAGCATTGGAACGAGAAAACCGGGAGCAATTGGAAGAATGGTTCGAAAGACTGGTTGCGAAATTAGGGGAAGAGAATATTTCCAGGGATGATCGTAGTCCGTCGCAGTTCATCGGTCGTTTGGAGCGTTCCCGCAATACGCTGCGGCAACAGGCAGAACGTGTGCGTATGCAGTTACCTGAGCCCAGTTCGGATTTTGCGTTTGGATTTGAACGCTATGCCGGCACCGGTCTACTGCCCTCGCCTGAAGATGTACCTCGTCTTACGGAGCAATTAATAATCGTTACCCGTTTAGCACGTTTGATGTATGAGAGCGAAATTGGTGCGTTGCGCTTGATTCGTCGTGATGTGTTTGAGGAAGATTCTGTGCCCGATACTCGCGCGCGCGAGCCGGCACCAGGGCGTCGTGGCGTTGCTCCTGTACGGCGCGCTCCGGCGCGCGAGGAGACGGTACGCGTGCCCCGTAACCCCGGCGTTTTGGGTGCAGACGATATGTTTGCCACGTACCGTTTTGTTTTAGAATTCAGTGCGCGTGAAGAGGCACTGACCCGTTTTCTTAATGCTTTAGCGGCGAACCCCATGTATAGCGTGGTGCGGACGGTTCGATTACGCAAAGATGTGCCTGCCATGGTTGCGACGCAAACGGAAGCCACCGTTTCGGGTGCGGATCGTCGATCACGATCTGAAACAGATGTTTCTTTTCTTTTCGGTGGCGGTGATGAGGCTGTGCAGGATCCTATGACGACTGCGACAGCAACGGAAACAGCTTCCCCCTTACTGGGGGGGAGTCGCCCCGTTAGTGGCATCGAAATGGAAACGCCGATGCAGGTGCGTTTGGAAGTGGATGTGTACAAGTTCAGGAGTGTAGATGAAACTCGCGATTAACGGAGTTATCGGTTGGGTTCGTAGCCATTATGATCGCGTACTTGCGTTCGTTGCGGTTAGCGCACTTGTGTTTACGTTGGGCTTTTTATTGATGCAATTTGGTGTGATCCGTCAGCGCAGTCTGGAATTTAATCAATGGATGCGAAGTTTACGACCTGAGCGCGAACACATTGATATAATTACCGATGAGGTTTATGCGGAGGCCGTTCGTTTGATTGCAAACCCGCCGCAGCTTGCAACGGGGGATGATCGTACCCAATGGTTTTTTGTGCCCGAGTCGCGGTTCAGTTGTGCCGAGTGCGGGCATCCCGTTCCCGTGGACGCGGATGACTGCCCGTTTTGCGGAGCGCTTGTGCAACCGCCCGAGCCTACGACGTTGGATCATGATGGCGACGGTATGCCGACTTGGTGGGAAGAAAAGCATGGTTTGGACCCGTATGATCCTGGCGATGCAGATGAAGACCGCGATGGGGATGGTTTTACCAATCTGGAACATTATCTGTATGGGACGGATCCCAACGATCCCGACAGTCACCCTCCGTTAATTGACTGGCTTATTGTAGATACGATTGAAGGCGAGCGGTTTGACCTTGAATTTCGTAGTCGTGTTCGTACGGCTACGGGGCACCGCTTTGGTATTAACTATAGCCTCCCGGATGGCACGACGAGAACCGAGTTTGTTACGATTGGCGATACAATTGATGATTTTACGATTGCGTCTTACAAAGAAGTGATGGTTCCGGCAGAGCCCCCTCGCCCCGGCATGGTGGACCGCTCCGAGCTTACGATCTTGTCTCCGCGTGGCGATCGGATCGTGCTGGTTCTTGATGATCCCGTTTCGCACGTTGAACGCACGGCAAAATTGCGGATGGGGCGGGAGCGGCCACAACACGAGTTTGGTGTGCGCCTTGAGGACACATTCACGCTTGATGGGATCGAGTATCGTGTTATTGAGATTGACGCTACAAATCGTCATGTGGTATTGAAAACCGATCCAGAACGCGAAAGATATACCGTTACGCCCGAGGTTCGTCCAACCCCAGTTGTTCGAGAAACGGAAGTGGCACCCGTAGAGCAGCATGATATGCCGAAAGCGGAAGATTTAGTGACAGAAGAACAAGATCTTTTTTTATGAGATGACCCGATAGTGGTAAGGAGAAATAGCAGATGACAAAGCCTCGAAAATGGATTTTACGTATTACAGCGATCTTGGTTGTGGTTGTTGTGGCCGGTGTAATAGCTGAAGATTTGTGGGATGATGAAAGTCTTTTTGCTGTAGAAGAGATGACAATGGACGAGGCTGTAACGGGGACGTTGCCCGAGGGCGACGTTCAGGATGAGGATGCCTTGTTTGATGCTTTGTTTGGTGATGATGCCTTTGATGCTTTGGACTTCGACGATGATTGGGATGATCTTACGGCTGCCGATAGAATTGCGGATGAACAAGCAGATGCCTTTGAAGCTGTTGATTCTGATGTAGGATTTCCAGAGGACCTGTTCGAGGACACGGTTGGCACGGGGGCCGTTGAGCCGGATGATCTGTTCGATGATATGGGGCGGGCGGATGACTGGGACGCTGATGCATTGCTAGGCGAAATGATGGAAGCTGGCGATCAGGATCGCGCCGTTGCCGAAACGCTGGATCAAGCCGGTTTGGGCGATGTATTTGATGGAGAGTTGGATGATGGGGGGCTGGGAGATGATGATTGGGCTGCCGACGATCTTGATGATTTATTCGGCGGCATGGTGGAGGATGCTGATGAACCGGTAGCGGATGATTTGGATTTTGATGATTTTGATGATCTGTTTGGGGCTATGCTCGAGGATACGGATCCGCCACCACCAGCAGACCCCGTTGATGAGGATTGGGCAATAGATGATCTTGTGGATGCGGAACCCGAAAAGGGGATTACGCCGGATCCGGTACCGCCTGCTGCTGACGATGATGATTTGGAAGCATTGTTTGCAGAGTTGGCGGTGGAGTTAGAACCAGCGGCTCCCGTTGACCCCGATCCCGAACCTGAAGTTGAGCCTACGCCGTCTGTCTATGACGATGAGTTTGCCTTAAACGGGGATTTGCTCCGGTCACTGGCAGAGGAGGGGCGCCGGGTAGCAGAAGATGAACCGGCCGTGCCTGAACGTGTTGTGCCGGACGAGCCTGTTGCAGCTGTAGACCCGGTGGAGCCGGAGCCAGTAGTTGCGCGTCCGGATCTACGGGATGTGCCACCGGGCACGGTCGCCTTTGAGGAAGCGGAGCGTTTGCGTCGTGCCGCAAGCGAGAATCATGCGATCAATCGCCTTGAGCGTGGCGAGAGAGCTATGCGGGATCGTGACTATCGGCGTGCAATACAGTTGTTTGAAGAGGCGTTGAGAACTTTGCCGCAGCGGCCTGATCTGGAGCCTGCGCGTGCACGCGCTCGGCGTGGTTTGGCGGATGCATATTTCCGTCATGCGGGCGCATTGGTTGAGATGGGTGATTTGGAAGCGGCTCTAACATCCGCACAGGGTGCCGTTCGGCACGGACATCGCAGAGGACCAGATGCCGTTCGCCGGATTCAGGAGCGATTAGATGCTCCTGAGAAACCAGAACCGCCGGTAAGGCGTCCGCACCGCTGGGATGAGGAAGAATTTCGCAAAATTGATCGTGAGATAGAGCAGTGGTTGCGCCGTGGTCGCGAAGCTTATCTTAACGGAGAGTTTGAACGTGCTATTTTGTCATACGAGTCTGTGCTTGCTCGCGACCCACAAAATAAAGAGGCGATTCGCATGATGCGTGCTGCCGCGGGACGGCAATATGATCGTTCGACGATGGAGCTGGATGCGACACGCCAGCGGATGATGGCTGCGGTACGGGACACATGGAACCCACGTCAGTATGGGTTGCATGAAGATCCCATTGATCCCGAGCAAGATCTCCCGACGACTGTGCGTGAAGATGAGATCCAACGACAGCGTATTCTGGGTAAAATGCGGGATATTCGGATACCGGAGGTGAGTTTTCGTCAGGCCAATATTCGTGATGTATTGACGTTCTTACAGCAGCAGAGCGTTGAGTTTGATCCTACGCCAGAGCGTACAGGCGTAAACTTCATTTTACAGTTAGATCCAGGCCGCCGGGCACCTGCTGCTGTAGCCCCTCCTCCCAGAAGAGCGGATCCTTTCGCGGATCCAGCCGCTACAGATGCTCCGCGATCTGTTGACGAGGTGTTGGTAACATTCACGGCGTTAGACATCAGCCTAATGGAAGCTCTTGATATCGTTGTCGATGTTGCGGATTTGAAGTACCGGATTCGCGGGAATGTGGTTATGGTTGTTCCGCGTGATGCCCCAGCGGGTGATATTGTTCACCGTATGTATGACGTGCTGCCATCGGCGATCCAGCGTTTGCAGGATCTGACGGCGGGGGCCGGTGCTCGCAGGCAGCCTCAAGCACGAAGGGGATCGGGCGATTTTCTCACGATAGAAGGTGGGGCTGATCTTGGAGGGGAAGATGTTGATCTGCGCGCGTTCTTTGAAGAGATGGGGGTACGTTGGCCTGCAGGATCCTCGATCAAATTCATCCGTGGTCTCGGGAAACTCGTTGTTGCCAACACGCAGGAGAACTTAGCCGTTTTTGAGAGTATCCTTTCGATACTGAATGTGGTGCCGTATCAAATCGAAATTGAAGCCCGTTTTATCGAGGTTGCCCAAACCGATGTGGATTCGCTTGGATTAGAGTGGATGTTGACAGACACGTGGCAAATTGCCGAAATGGCCGCCGATGCGAATTTGTCTCCGGCTGCCCGCCGTCGATTGGTCATGCGGGAAAATGCGTCCATGGGCGGATTTACTGCGGGTAACCGCTTTCTTACGCAGGGCGATTCTCGTGGACCCATGGGCAGGCAAGTCATGGACCAAGTCGCAAGTGTTAGCAGTGTTTTGACGAATCCGGAGTTGACCATGGTATTGCACGCGCTTGAGCAGCGTGGACATACCGATCTTTTGTCTGCTCCCAAAATTACGACACAATCTGGCCAACAGGCTACGATCAAGGTTGTAACAGAATATATTTATCCGACGGCATTCGACGCCACGGGTATAGATGGAGGCACGAGTGATGCGAATATTGCCGGCGGAACTGTCGGTGCCGTTGTAACGCCATTGGATTTCCAGACGCGTGAAGTTGGTGTTATTCTGGAAGTTTTACCAGAGGTAAGTCCTGAGGGACAGATGATTAACCTGCTTTTATCGCCAGAAGTGGTCTCTGAACCGACGTGGCGTAACTACGGTTCTACCTACACGTCATTTGATCCCAATGGCAATCCTGTGGAACAGCAACTGAATATGGAAATGCCTTTCTTTCATACCCGTAAATTACGCACGAATTTGTTGATTTATAACGGTGCGACGGTTGTGATGGGCGGCATGATTACAGAAGTTAGGAACTCTGTTGATGACAGTATTCCTTTTCTTGGGGATATTCCTATTCTGGGACGTTTGTTCAGAAGTCGTTATGACTCGAGCGAAAAGCGTAATCTGTTGATTTTTGTAACTGCGCGGTTGGTGGATCCGGCCGGGCGTCCGCTGGAACGTGAGCATATCGGAATTGATGATAGCATTGCGGAACGTTTAGCGGGAGCCGAATTAGACGATTAATGGTTGCGAGCACGCAAGAACGTTTACTTTTGATCGACGGGCATGCTGCTGCCTACCGTTTCTTTTATGGCATTCGTCCGATGACGACAAGCACAGGGATCCCTGTGCAGGCTGTATTCGGTTTTATTCGCATGATGCAGCAATTCCAGCGGCAGGTATATCCCACCTATCAAGCTGTGGCCTTTGACGGTGGATTGCCGCAAAGTCGCTTAGATCTGGTGCCGGATTATAAAGCACAGCGGAAGCCGATGCCTGACGAATTGCGCGTGCAACTCCCCATTTTGCAAGAGTATCTTGCCGCGGCACGGATTCCATGTTTCTGCCTTGAGGCGGTTGAGGCCGATGATGTGATTGCCACGTTTGCGCGGCAGTTCGATGGTCGTGTGTATATAGGTACTTCTGACAAAGACATGTATCAACTCGTGTGCGATACGATTTCGATTATTCCTTTGTCCGGTGCGTTGGTTGCGCTAGACGCGGATGGTGTTGTCAAAAAGACGGGTGTTGCGCCAGATCAAATTCCGGACTGGCTTGCGCTAACGGGAGATGCGGCTGACAATATACCGGGTGTGCCCGGCATCGGCCCTAAGACGGCAGCGTCATTATTACAGCAATTTGGAAGTCTTTCTGCTCTGTTTGATCGCGTTAACGAGGTGAAGCGTGAAGGGGTGCGTAAGGCGTTAGAGGAACATGCCGAGATTGTATGGCGCAATCGTGAAATGGTTTTGTTGCATCAAGTGGATTCCTTGCCAAAGGTTGAAACGTTGCGCAATCAAGCATGTCCAACTGACCCTTTGCGCGCCTTTTTCGAGAAGTATGCGTTCGATTCGTTTGCCCAATCGTTGCGTTCACCTGAATTATTTTAAGCGGGTTTTATGTGTTTTTCGCGGATAGTCTATTGCGTGCTTCTTTCGCTGCTTTGGGGGGCGCTGAATGTATTTGGACTGGGTGCGCATGAACTACTGGTTATTGCAAACAGAAACGATCCTGTCTCAGTGCGCATTGCCAGACATTATATGCATCAAAGGCATGTACCACGACAGAATTTGGTTTTGCTGAATATATTGCCCGATGATGATGGGAATTATCTGTCTATCGGTCGTGATGCGTTTACCAAACAGATTTGGGAACCGGTCTGCCGAGCCATTTCCCAGCGGAATCTGGAGCATGTTCTGGCTTGGGTTTTTTCTACGCATATTCCCTTTCGTGTTGATTCTTCTCCGCCTGTTTCCGTACAGGGACTGGTTTTTGTGCGCAACCGCAATCTCTCGCATGATGAAATTGCGCGAGCCGTGTACGCATCGCCTCTGTTTGTTGGGCCCTCGCGTCCTGATGATGTTTTGCTGCCGCCCCGCTCGATACAAATAGCCGCAAAATCCTTGCGTGACGATATGCCGATACCGGCGATGGCGTTAGGGTATATCGGTCCTCGTGGCAATACTGAATCGGAAGTCATGGAAATGTTGGAAAAGAGCATAGCTGCCGATACAAGTTCGCCATCTGGCAGTGTTTTTTTTGTGACAGGCAATGATATTCGTGCGCAAGCTCGAGAGTGGCAGTTTCATCGGGTGCAGGATCAATTGCAGAAAATGGGGATGGATGCGGTGATTACCAATCAACTCCCGCGACGGGCAGAATCCATCCTTGGTATCATGATGGGAACGCGGCATGTTGAGCCTGATCAGATAGGAAATTTTATACCCGGGGCCGTTGCCGAACATTTGACGAGTTACGGGGCTTTTTTCGACAACCCCAGCCAGACCAAAATTAGCCGTTGGATTGCTGCGGGGGCGACAGGCACGGCAGGAACCGTTACGGAGCCTTACGCAGTCTGGGCTAAGTTTCTGCATGCTCGCTTTTATATGCATTATCGATCTGGCTACTCTTTACTTGAAAGCTATTACCTGTCGCTACGCCACCCATTACAATCTTTTCTGATTGGCGATCCCTTGATGCGTCCTTGGGCCCCGCAGGCGCGTTTGCAAATTGCCGGTTTACGGAACCAGGAAATGCTCAGGACACCTCGTGAGATTCGTGTCGATATTACGGCGCCTGCTGGTGTGCGCTATGATCGCGTAGTGTATTTGATCAATGGCCTTATTGCTGGAGAAGGTCGACAGTTTCGTTTGGATCCTGCCACGCTGGAGCCAGGACTATACGAACTGCGTGCGGTGGGGTATCGTGCAGGACTTGTGTCGACTCCCATAAGTGATATGGTTCAGTTTCAGATTGGTCCATAAAAAAGCTGGCAAGTGATGACCTGCCAGCTTTTATTTGGATGATTTTGCGTTATGATTTAGATCACGCCACCATAGATAGCTTCGGATCCAAGCATTTCTTCAATACGGAGCAACTGGTTGTATTTGCAAACGCGATCTGTCCGTGATAGCGATCCGGTTTTAATCTGGCCTGCATTGGTTGCAACGGCAATGTCCGCGATAGTCGCGTCTTCGGTTTCGCCGGAACGATGGCTGACGACGGAGGTGTATTTGGCACGCGTGGCCATTTGGATAGCCTCGAGTGTTTCCGTCAAGGTTCCGATCTGGTTCACTTTGATCAAGATGGAGTTGGCCGTTCCGGTGTCGATACCCTTCTTGAGGAATTTGGTGTTGGTGACAAAGAGATCGTCGCCGACCAACTGGATTTTATCGCCAAGAGCATCGGTCAGTTTCTTCCATCCTGTCCAATCGCCTTCATCCATGCCATCCTCGATGCTGATGATCGGGTATTTGGAGCACCATTTCTGGTAGAAGGCGACCATTTCATCGGCTGATTTTTTGGAACCGTCGCTCTTCTTGAAGTGATATTTCTTGGAGCTTTTTACGTAGAACTCGCTGGATGCGGCATCCAAGGCGATGAAGATGT
>SKVN01000146.1 GCA_007129405.1 Kiritimatiellia bacterium | reverse complement strand
ATAATATCCCCGTGCCAAGTGCTGCCATAGTCCCCACGCAAACCGATCAGCTCATTCGCATAAACGGTTGTGTTTTCCATCAGAAACGTGCCATGGCCAATCAAGCGAACACCCGAGTGCCCAAGCCGTGAATTACGAATGGTGGCATTAGCAACCCCCTGATGTGCGTCAAAACGCGAAAACGTACAATTCTCGAGCAGGAAATTCTTGTTATTGTTGGTGCCCATAATGCCCCAGAAGGTGCGATCCTTGATATCGTTCGTCTGGCTACAATTGACAAATGAGATATTCAGAACCCGATTCACCCCGATATCATAAGATCCCATCGGCACAGGTCTGCCCGCACTGCCAATAGTCGTATAAAACCTGCGTCCCGTAAACACACTGTTCTTGACCGTGACATTTGCGCAATCGGATATATGCAGAAAACCTACATATGGTGCACCATGCTCCCCCTCGCCCGTGACGCGATGCTCGATCCCGTCCACAACCACATTCGAACGGCGGATCGCAATGCCACGCGCATGATAGTTATACTTGGACTCTGCTTGATTCGCGATCGTGGTAAATCGTCCACCACTGATACGCAAGGTAACTTCATCGAGGGGATGCGCAGTTGCTTGCGTAATATGCTCGAAATCCCAGATAATGGGTGTATTGGGATCCACATTGCCTTGACCATCGACCAGAAACATATCGGTTTGCGGAGATCCGTCATTCTGATTGTTGCCACGGCGGATGTACCGCATGACATTGCGATCCCGCACAACAACCACACTTGGACCGGGCAGCGCAACGTCAATTTTTGCCTGATTACGCCGCAAAGATTCCAACCCTTCCAACCTGACGGACTTGTGCGAGGAGCGCGCCATGAATACATGTGCTCGAATATTTTCCAGATCCCTGTCATCAATCAAAAACTGCGCCGCCCCGAAATCCGTATCCGTCTGAATGACAGCCGTCTGGTCTTTTCCGCCGATATAGTAGGTGGAACTGTCATTGGCACGAACCGGCAAATTGTTTTCGTTCGCATACGCATGCGCTCTCACGATGGCATCGAAATCATCCGTCTTGCCATCGCCAACAGCACCAAACGCCTCATAAGTAACCACTGACATCTCCCCCTCCTCCGCATGCACAATTGCCCCGACAACTCCAAACACCAACCCAAACAATACAAATATTTTACCCATAGCACGCGTTATCCCCTCATTGTTTCCTGTCAAACCCATCTGGCCACCTGGAGGGACGCACTCCTGTGCGTCCGCTGTCTTATCGTCTTGGTAAGCGAATACTGAAATCGAATTTTCCCGCCTCATCCTGCCCGACATCGTCATATCAAGCAAACTCCAATGCCCTTTTACGATAGTGTAAGTAGTTCTCGTAAGAGACCTCGGCAGGCACCCCGTGATCACATGTTGGGATATACCCCCCCCGGGCCTGCATCACCGGAAAGATGCGATCCACCATCCGGTCAATTGCATCTTTGCCTTCTGCCAGAATACGCTTGTCAACACCGCCACTGATCACAAGTTCGGGATACTGTCGCCCGATCTCGACCACATCACAGCCCGAGGCGACCTCGAACGGACTCATCACATCCATTCCCAGCTCCTGATACAAAGGAATGACCGGCGGCGCATTACCATCCGTATCGACCTGAAAGTATAGGTGCCGCGAACGATCAAGCTGCCGTGCCTTCGTCGATGCAAGCAGTTCCTGATAATAAGGAAAGAGAAACTCACGCATCATATCAGGCGAAATCAAGGATCCATGATTATAGCAAATATCCTCGGCAATAAAGATCTGGTCCAAGGTCACATATTCCTGATGTTTTGCGATCACAGCCTGCGCCAATGCCAGCCATGTCTGCATGCAATCGTGAATCAATTGCGGTTCATCGTAGAATTTATAAAGCAAATCGCCCGGCCCAATCAGACTGCGCAGATACATGTATCCACCGATCAGGCTCTGCGTCACCATCATCCCCTTGGCAATGCGCGGCGATTTATCCTTCACTTTTTCTTCTATATCTGCAAAGCGACGAGCATCGTCCGGATCCAACCGCCACTTGCACTGTTCCTCCCAAGTATGCATATCCTTAACCGGATGATCTACATACTCAGGCATAAAACCACTACGCCTGCCCTTGAAACACAGCACATGTCTACCGGCATGATCCTGCACAAGCTCATGCTCACCACGGTCTTCCAGCACCTTCTCCTCGAAGGCTGGCAGAAACGCCGCCTCGCACCATCCTAACCCACCAAAGCTGACCTCTGCTTGCGGGGAGTACCCAAACAATTCGCGATAATTGACATCCTGCGGCATGCCCTCCTCTACCCAGCGCTCCAGCGAATAGAATCCAAACTCGCGCTGTACGAAAGGCAGACTAGGTGTAATCGCATACGTATCGCGCAGCAAACGGGCCGTGGGATCCATCGTCTCCCGCGGCACCATCGCCCCCACCCCTTCAACATGTTTCCCAAACATCGAAAAG
Organism: Kiritimatiellia bacterium; assembly: GCA_007129405.1. Taxonomy (GTDB): domain Bacteria; phylum Verrucomicrobiota; class Kiritimatiellia; order UBA8416; family UBA8416; genus T3Sed10-140. The sequence continues at coordinate 2,444 of SKVN01000146.1, read as the reverse complement.
TCCCACTCTTTATCGTTCGTCGCCCTATGCCGGTAAACAAATCGTAATCTTGCCAATCGAATATTGTAACAGTAGATTGATACTCGTAAAGCGACAAGGAGCAAAGCATGCGCCCAAACAAATTATCAGTTGGCGATTTTTCCAGCGGACTATTCTGGGATGTTAATCCGGCAACGATCGATTGTGAAAAACACATCAACTACATCGTGGGGCGCGTATTGGAAGCAGGAACATTAGCAGACTGGCAACTCTTATGCCAACACCTATCCCTGCAAGGGGTCGTGAAAGTCGCACAAAATCTGCGATCCATTGATAAAAAAAGTCTCACTTTCCTTTCTGTCGTGGGTAACATTCCTCAGGAGCAATTTAGATGCTGCACACAAAAACAGTCGACACCAACACATTGGATCTCCTGAAAGCCATTCAGGCCAATCCCTACTTTCAGGATACGCGACTCGTTGGCGGCACCGCTTTGGCCTTGCAAATCGGACATCGCAAGTCGATTGATCTCGACCTGTTTGGCAGCATCACACTGGAACCACTGGAACTCACACAAGAACTGCAGGCCTACGGCACGATTTCGATGCGAAGCGCAAGCCAACGGATTTACCGCATGGTTCTTCGTAATGTGCAATTGGACATTGTACAGTATGATTATCCTTGGCTTACCCCGCCTGTCGTCGAGGGTGCTGTGCGGCTCGCCAGTATCCCCGATATTGCAGCAATGAAGCTGGCAGCCATTACCAACCGGGGCACCAAAAAAGACTTTATAGATCTAGCTTTCTTGCTCGATCTCTTTGATCTGCCGCAGATGCTCGAACTGTATAAGCAGAAATTCAAGGATGGCGAACCCTTCATGGTGCTAAAGAGCCTCGTGTTTTTCGAAGACGCAGAGGACGACCCCATGCCTCTCATGCTATGCCCCATAGACTGGAGCGACGCAAAACAACGGATTGCTAAAAGCGTCCGTGCGATATCAATAACGTGTTGACCTAAAAACGACATTTTTTCCAAGCGCAGGCGTAAGCCTCCTCGAACAAAGCTTCCAGGCTGGCAATGGGGATATCCGGGGTCGCACCATTACCCAGCGTAAACATGAATCTGCCATCCTTCCGGAAATACAAATCAAACATGTCGCGTGTTTCGGCACGCACTTCCTCGGGCGTTCCGTAAGGTATGGTTTGCTGGACATCGAACCCGGCCCAAAAGCAGATTTTGCCACCATATTTCGCGACATTGTCCTTTGCATTCATCGCAAACTTCTGGATCGGGTGAATCACATCCAGCCCCATGTCGATCAGTTTTGGCAAATGCAGATCTATATTGCCGCAGGAATGCAGCCAGAAGTGCATACCCATTGCATGCGCGGCATCAATCTGACGCTTGTAATACGGCGCATAGAATGCATCAAAGATTTCAGGCGAAAAGAAGGGCCCCGTCTGCGTACCCAAATCATCCGTCACATAGATACCATCCGCTCCCGCTGCTTTCATCCTTTTCATGACGCCGATGTAGAATTCCGTTAGCGCGCCAAACAGACGATGCACTTCCTCGGGGTTGGTATAATAATCCATCAGCGCATCCGTCATGCCCCGCAACTGCCAATGCCGCTCGAAGTAATTATACCACCAGTGTCCGGCCCGATAGCAGCCATTTTCCTCTGGATTAAAGGCCAGTAATCCAGGGTAATCCGGACTGGGAAAATGTTCAAGAATATCATCAAGCATCGCCCAGTCAGAAAGGGGCCCCATGGCGTCATGCGCTGCACTTACAGGCCCATCGGGCTTACGTCCGTGCATCCAACGATAAGTTGGATCATCTGTCGGCGCGTCCCACACCGGCACATCCAACCAGCGAATAAACTGTACGTCCTGCGGATGCGCGGCCAGCAGTGAACGCAGCCTGTCGCGATGCTCGGGATTATCGTAAATATTCGGACCGCACCATTTCTGGAACATGATCGGCACCCGCCGTGCACAACCACGCCCCTCGATCACCCGCTTTACTTCTTCCCGCGTCAGTCTATCTTCCATAGAATACCTCACCAGATCTATTACCAAATTGCTGTTTGCAGGTGAACCATCGGGCGTATATTATCCTCACAATATTGCGGATGAAAGGAGATTCATGAATCAGAATATCCTCATGATACATATGGAGAGCTGGGACGGACGCATGCTCGGTTGCCATGGATACCACCCGGCCATGGCCCAGGCGACCCCCCATATCGATGCCCTGGCATCCCGCGGCACACGCTTCGCCAATACCTACTGTAGCAATCCGATCTGCTGCCCCTCGCGTGCCAACATGCTATCCGGAACCTACACCCATGAATGCGAAAGCTGGAATAATTTCAAGGGACTCGAGACCGGCATGTGGACCTATGACCGGGGCCTGCGCGCAACCCACGAAATTCTTTTACTGGGAAAACACGACGATCATCT
>SKVN01000072.1 GCA_007129405.1 Kiritimatiellia bacterium | reverse complement strand
TGCTCCCCCTTCGCGAATACGCTACGGCGCGACAGGCGAGCGATAGCGACCGCACCGCTTTGGGGGGAGCGAAGCGACGAGGCGCACCACCCAACGCAGTGACTGAAAAAATCGTTGAGTTATAAACAATGCCGTTTAGGATGCAGCTATTGCAATAGTATTTTTGCTCAAAATAGTAAAAGGACGACTAGGATGGCTACTTCTGAAAACACGCTTTCGCTCGCAGGTACATGGCGGTTCAAACTGGATCCACAGAACCAAGGCATTAAACAGCGCTGGTTCAACAAGAAATTGCCCGACACCATCTCTCTCCCCGGAACCACCGATGAAGCCGGCTATGGCGAGGTCACGAACGAAGCCTGTGCCGATAGGCTTTCGCGTTTGTACCGCTGGATCGGCCCCGCATGGTATCAGCAGGAAGTTGATATTCCGGCAGCATGGAAAAACAAAAAAGTCTTTCTTTTTCTGGAACGCACCAAAAACAGTCAGGTCTGGGTGGATGAAAAATGGACCGGTAGTGATGACTCCTTGTCGACCCCCCATGAATTCGATTTATCCAAATTGCTGACACCCGGCAAGCATACCATTACCATTTTGATTGATAACGCGAAACTGCCTCCCGTAGGTCCCTGCCACCAAGTGGATGAGCGTACCCAAACCAATTGGAACGGAATCCTTGGGAAGATAACCCTCACCGCAAGGGAGCCCATCTGGATTCAGAGTCTGCAAGCATATCCAAACGCAGCAGAACGTAAAATTCAGGTTAAAGCTACAATCATCAACGAAACGAACTGGAGTGGTGCTGCTGACTTCATCTGGAAAGCCGAGTTTTTAGGAAAGAAGGCCCCGGCAATTCCTGCGGTAGAGAGTGGCACATTGTTACGGGAACGCGTCACCCAAACAGCAGCAACCATCGGAATTCCCGACTCCATTTGTTGCTGGGACGAGTTCAACCCAGCCTTGCTGCGCGTCACGCTGGAAACAAAGGCCATGCCGGTCGCCACGTGGCGGCAAGATACTTGCAGTGTCGTGTGCGGCTTGCGCAACTTTGCTACGGACCGCGGTCAGTTTGTGATTAACGGCCGCCCAACCTACCTGCGAGGGCGCGTGGACAGTGCCATCTTCCCGCTTACGGGATATGCCCCCATGGAAAAGCAAGAATGGATGCGGTTGCTTTCTATTGCCAAATCATACGGACTGAATCATTACCGGTTCCACTCCTGGTGTCCACCCGAAGCAGCTTTTGCAGCGGCAGATGAACTAGGCATGTACCTGTTGGCGGAGCTCCCCAACAAACGCGAAATCACCGCCCCCGACAACAAGGATTATCGCCCCCCTGCAGAAGCTTATGAAACGCTGGACGAGCTGGAGGGCGATGGCGGTCCCCCTGCCATCCGGACCGCCTATCTGCTGCGAGAAGGAGAACGTATTCTGAAAGCCTACGGCAACCACCCCTCATTTGTGATGCTAACGCTCGGCAACGAACTCGGTGGTGATGAGAGCGTCATGAAGGGTATTTGCGATCACTTCCGTTCGATTGACAATCGTCATTTGTATGCCATGGGCTCGGGGCACTTCCATTGGGATATCGGCCGCCGGGAGGGAGACGATTTCTGGGTCACACGTGGCACATCCAGGAAACGTCCCGTGCGGGGAGCATCGTTTGAATCGAATCTCCACATTGACCACCAAGCCCCATCCACAACCGTCGAATATGGTTCAGCCATCCAAGGGGTACCGATTCCCGTTATCACCCACGAAAATGGTGAATTCGAAGTATACCCAGACTATCGCGAAATCAAAAAGTACACGGGTGTCTTACGTGCTCGCAATTTTGAAATATTCCGGGAACGACTCAAAGCCGCGGGAATGCTCAATCAAGCACGGGACTTTCTCAAGGCATCTGGCGCACTATCTGTAATTTGCCATCGCGAGGATATCGAGGCCTGCTTGCGAACCGCCGGCCATGGTGGATTTCATCTCCTCGACCTCATGGACTTCAGCGGTCAAGGTACTGCTCTGGTCGGCATTCTAGACGCATTTATGGATTCAAAAGGCCTTATCTCCCCCGCAGCATGGCGAGCATTCTGTTGCGAAACGGTGCCCCTACTCTGGATGACGAAATACACATGGACCAATACGGAAACCTTCCATGGCCGCATTCGCATTGCGCATTATGGCCCCAAAGATTTTATCCAGAAACATCTGACCTGGACCATTACAGCCAACAAGAAAGTCGTTGCCAAGGGACAGACCCGCACAATGGACATTCCCACAGGCAATGTAACCGATGTCGATTTGTTCTCCGCCGATCTCAGCGGCATTAAAAAAGCCGAGAAACTACAGGTTACAATTGCGATTCCAGGCACGCCGTACAAAAATAGCTACGATATCTGGGTATACCCGGATATCACGATACAACAAGACCTTGGTAGCGGACGCAAAGGATTGCGTCCCTCCAAAATGTCATATGAACATGGAGGGCGGCAATCCCTTGCCGCTGCTAAGGGTTTGAAAAATCTTCAAGGTCAGAATATCATTGCAGCACCAAAAGGAGTCACGGTTACACGGAGCCTGAACCGCAAAGTGCAAACCGATTTGGAGGCAGGCGCAACCGTACTGCTTTTGACCAGACCCGGTGCTCTCAAGAGAACCGTTCGGATGGCTTTCCAGACGGGATTCTGGTCACCCATGTTCCGTATAGGCAACAAAAAAACTCCGGATGGCAAGCAGTTTCCAGGAACACAAGGAATTCTGCTCGACCCGAAGCATCCACTCTTCAAGGATTTTCCAACGGAGTTCCATTCCAACTGGCAATGGTGGCAACTGGTCAAGCATTGCGACCCGATGATCCTGAATGATACACCGCACAAATTCCGTCCGGTCGTACAAGTGATCGATGGTTTCGACCGCAATCATAAGTTGGGCCTCATTCTCGAGGCAAAAGTCGGCAAAGGCCGTTTGATTGTCTGCACAATAGACGTAATGGGTTTACAGAAACATCCCGAAGCACGTCAACTGCTCAAGTGTCTCTATGCTTACGCAGACGGCGCAACCCAAAAGCCACTACAAGAGCTCTCGCCTCAAATCATCAAGACTATTCTAAACTAAGCGTTTGGCGTCAGAATGATGCCGCACTCCATATCCACCACCAATCCATATGGAGTGCGGTGACGAGCGAAGCGATCTCACCGCTTTCATCCAAGCGGAGCGCCCCCCCACAGCCTACTCGACTCATAGCAAACCATCGATTCATCAATCGCGCTAAGCCCATCACCGTCCCCCGGCACTCCGTGCCCCCCAAAGCGGCGATTCAGATCGCCGCACTCCATACTCACCCACGAAAATATGGAGCGCAATGATGCACTTTCACGAATGTTTTACGTATACTGGAATATGATCAGACGCTGCAAATGCACCGGATCGGCACCGAAGAGAATCTGCACAACAGGCACCAGGGTCCAAAATGCATTCGCAAATATTTCACCGAACATGATCCCCAAAAACAGCGGGATGCATGCCCGATAAGCTCTGTTGCCACCATATCGCAACATAAGCGACTTTATCAGCCACCCAAAAAAGATGCTTACCGTGATACGAAGCCCAATGGAGGAATATACAAACAGCAGCCCTACAGGGTGCAACGGCCATGACGGGAAGCGCGCACACAGCATGAGCAAGGCAATGGCAAACACGACGCCGCCCACCATCGTACGCAATGGTCCGAAAGCAAAGCCGGTTTCACGTGCAGTTAGTAACCGCCGCATGGGATCAATACTCATCATCTGTGCCCCTCTTCCCGCAACCGGCATATTGATTCCATCTAGAGACGTAGCATGATGATATCCCATATGAAGATGCACCGCCCCGCACACGATAAAACCGATCACCAAAACACCCAGACCTAACCAGGCCAGTCCCTCCTTGTGTTTGACGGATGCATTGCGATTTAGTCCTAACGCAAGCATGGCCATGACGGCCGCACTGACTGCGGAAGCGCGATTCGCCACCACGTAGTGGGCACGTTCCATCAACACCGTGGCAATATGAAAAAACCGACTGGGAAACAGACCGAAGATACGCGTTGCCGTCAGCGGAATGATCCAAATATATGCGACTCCGGTTTCCGCCACGACCCGCGCGACCATAATCATGATGACGATTGCCAGCAACACGAAGCCCACCGCAGCAATAAAACCGGTTCCTGCCCACATAAACCAAACCAACATCCCCATGGCCCCGCCGAGAAACAGTCTGGCTGCCAGCCGTCCCACGGGATCAATCTCTTCACTGCTTCCCATACCTACTGCCGACAAGAACAAGCGCCAATATGTGCTTCGACCTAACCAAACGACCCATGCCGCCATGGCAATGAAAGCGCCACTTGTCTGATCATAAATCGTCAACGGTTGAAATAAGGGCATATAGGTGCGTGCGAACATGATAAACAAGCCATACGCCAGCACCATAAACCAAATGGAGAAGCTGTAGCGATTCGGCATAAAGTATGCTAACCCTAGAAACAGGAAAAAGAGACGCGAACCTCGCAGAAATCCAGGGGCGTGAACCCATACGCCATCTTTAAAGAGATAGGAAATATCCCACCGCAAGGGAAATGCAGGAAAACCTCCTCCCGTCAGGATCGACAATCCATTCGTTGTATAGAGCAAGAACACGGCCCCAAACCCGATCCAGAACAACCGTGATATAAACAAAGGTGCCACAGCACGTCCCTCCGCCGGTGGTTCCACGAGTGCCCCATAAATGCGCAGCAAAGGAAATGGCAAACGTTCATGGTTCATCCACTGCGGCAAAACCATAAAGCCTAGTCCGATCATTAAAGTCCAGAATGCAACAATCAGTGCCCCCCATGATAACATCGGCGCGATCCAACTGCCCCAGGGTATGGCTTCATCCTGATGCAATTCATCAAGGAATGTATCGACAACCGGCGTATCCAAGCCGGGGCCTATCGCATCGGGAAATAATGCTGCCGGCAAGCGAGACGCAGAAACCGCGCTCGCCACAACATCGGATTCATTGATCTGTTGCGTTGCCATGGCAAGGCTATGTGGGAAAAACCGCATCAGGCCATTACTCGGAATAACGGCTGCAAACAGCAGCATGCTGACAATGATAATGATCTGTTGCTGTGAAAAAGCCGCCGCCGGAGATATGCGTGCAAGCGCGGGATTGACAAGGAGAACAAGCAGGACCAGTAGGAGCATCACAATTTCCGGCAGATATCCATCGCTGACAAAGCTATTATTCAGCAGGAAATTGTTATACGGCACAACGACCCAGATGAAGATGGACAAGAAAAAGCCCACACAGACTGCGATCACAGCCCGTACTGCACTCACGCTCGCCCCTCATGCATGGATACGATCATGGCGCGTCGCCTCCTTGCGTCACTTCCGCCAGAGGAATCATTTCACGCCGCATTTCTGATCCCCGGATAGACTCGGCGAGCGGCACCGCAGCATCGCCTAGCACTTCCTCCAACAAAGGAATTACGAGCTCTGCTTCACGTCCAAAGGAACGGATCAGGCTTATCCGGTTGCGCCTGCGAACACCTTGCTGCCCCGTGGGTGCATCAATCGTTCGAATCGCCAATGCAAGAACCTCTTCGATCTGCAAGCGATTCAGCAAAGCAAGCCCCGCTTGGCGAGGCCCATCTGCATGATACGCGGTGTACGAAAGATCTTCGTCCCGAATCACATGCAAAACGCGGTCTGCGACCCGATAGAATTCATCTAACGGAATGTTCTCCAACAATCTCATTCCTGCACCCCGCGCCCACATATGTGGATGATCTAATAGTTTCAAAACGGCAGCATAGAATACATCCCAATCCAAATCGTGCGCATACGGATCAGGAGAGAGCATGTTGACTAGCGCACGCCCTAATGCCAAATCCAAATTACCAAAACGATCGTAGGGCTTATCCAATACGATCAGACGCAGTAGCGCACCCGCAAGTGAATCAGCAGAATCTATCTGTGCCACGGTACCTATGGCGAGTTCGCGAATCCAAAGATCTTCCGAATCATCCATAATAATAGACATCAAAGAATCTGCCACATGCGCTATCTCGATATGTCGCAACGTATGTAAGGCACCAATCCGCTGTTCCCTCGTGCCCTCATAAAGCATATCCCTAATACCCTCTTCAACATCTGCCGCATGCCCTGCGAGGGATCGGGCTACCTCGAGCCGCACAGGCGGCAAGACATGACCTACAAGCTCTAACAGCGCGGACAAAGCCATTTCTTCATTTGGCTCTGGTCGATAAATCGCAGATTGAACCGCATCCCCTCGGAGCCACAGGTTTTCATCCATCCCTTTTCCCGTAATATGTAAAGCCCGACGACCCGCCGCCATATTCAGGAGGTTTGCCCCTGTTGAACTTAATTCGCTATAGGAAAAAATGTCACCACGCTGCTCCATGTATTGAAAACTGCCATCCCAGACGCGCGTCAACGTCCGCAACCAGCGAATCTGATTCTCGTAGGCCGCCCACACTTCCGGTCCTAACACATTTGCACCAAGACCAGACCATAAATAGTTGAAGAAGGGCCCCGTGTGCCCTGTAAAGATATCGCCATGCGATGCCGCGGAAAGCTTCCCATAAAACGCTGCGGCCTCCTTGTCCCCTAGCAAGGCGAACCCCACGGCCACGCTCCCACTTGTTCCATTATTCGTAAGAATGTGTTCCATGGCGGCGTGATTGCCATACGGCAATCCTCCCTTGCCTGCCCAGTTTGCATATAACGCGCGGGTTTTCTCAATCGCACGGCGGATCTCAGGCTCATCGATACCGCATTTCTCCGCCAGTATCAGCCCGATCCAGATCGGTGCCGAAGTCTGGTTGATCGCGCCATACCCATAAAGCCTGCCGTGAAGCTGGCCACGATTGGCCTCCGGATCCGCCATGCGATGATTCCACAAGCCCGCAATATCCTGACCACGCGCAAAGGTCAATGCAGCCGTCCGAATGGCTGGCAACACATAGGTATCCCCCGTTAGCAGATAATATTCGCAAAGCGTAATCAACTGATAGGACCATGGCCAACTCGTCATGGACGCCGACATGGAAATATCCAGATCCGGCCGGGTAAAATCCGCTTCGCGCAAACGTTTTCCGACATATGCAATGAAGCGCTCCTCGCCTGTTGAAAGCAGCCCTAACAAGCCTATGTTCAAGCGGCCCATATCACCACTGGCAAGGAGATATTCCGCTGCTCGATCAATCAAAGCGTCGGTTTTCGGGCATGCAAACGGACTCGATTCGGTGCGCGTTCCGGTAACAGGCAACACGAGCGTCAGATCGATTGACTGCTCGTCCGCATCGCCCTCTCGTGTGCGAAATACCCCAAGCGACAGCTCCCCGTTTGCTGCTTCCGTCTCTGCCTGGTCTATGCTTTCGGTAAAGAGCTTGTAAAAGTCCCCTCGCAAAGGTCTGCCACCGATTTTATGTATACGGTCTCCAGCTCGTAATACCCCGTCAGCAGGAGACCCCTTGACCACTTCCGTAATCTCGATGTGATCTTCCTGTAATGCCGCAAAGATTCCCATCGGACCAAAGTGCTGAATCGTCCCGGAAGGTGCCGGCAAATGCAACTGTACCCCAAACACAAGATCTTCCTGCTTATCTTCCCCGGGCCGTACAAGCGTCAGAGCAAGACGCCCATTGTTTTCTCGCCAAAGGCGCAACATATGCCGGCGGATACTTGCTGACAAATCGCGGGATAAGCTAACGCCCTGTATGCGGATAATTCGATCACCAGACTGCACGACGTTATCTACGGGAGAGCCTCGTTTTACACGCGTGACCAATATATGATCATCAGCAACGGTTCCAATAATGCCCGTTATGGATAACCGATATTCCTCCTCCGGATCATAGGGACCACCGGTGGACATATCGGCTAACTCTGCATTTGTCTTCCATATCGCAACAAAAGCAAAAAGAAAAAAGAGTTTCTGTAACCAGGGTATAATGCTTTTTCTATACTTCATAAAAACCTGTAGGGGACGGTGCTAGAGATTTACGTTGGTTCTCGCACACTCCTACAACGTTTAGACCGTCAGGTACAGAAAATACCATAGCGCGAACCTTCACTACAGTAGCAAAAAAGGACGCTACAATCTCTTTATACAGACTCACCAACAAATTGCGAGAGAAGAGCGCGAAGTTCAGCAGTAAGGTAGGGTTTGCGTAAAAAACCGTTTGGTAGCGGATGCTCTGGAGATGGCGAAGCTGTCGGTTTTTCATATGCACTCATCAGGATGACCGGCAAATCGGCATGGTTTTGACGTATCCGCATGAGCAATTCCCACCCGCTTTTGCCGGGCATTCGAATATCACTAATCACAGCGACTATTTCCCCTGCATGTCGCTTGAGAAGCTCTAAAGCTTCAGACATATTGGATGCTAGCAAAGGTATATATCCCAAACTGCGAACCTGTATAGCTGCCATTTGACGCAGCGGCTGCTCGTCATCTACAACCAATATACTTGCACACGGCTTCGTCTTCACACGACTTTCTACATCTACATCCTGAACCGCATCCTCCAAAGCATCAGAAGATGGCAATACGGGCAAACATACCGAAAAACATGTTTCAACGTCCTCTGTACTGTGCACGCACATACAACCATCATGGGATCGGGCTTGCTCTAGCGCGACCGTTAATCCAATTCCACGTCCAACAAATTTCGTACTAAAGAAGGGATCGAATATCTGATGCATCATCGTCGGCGACATGCCCTCTCCATCATCTCGCACAGATATGCACACACTGGTCTGATGCTGACTTTTCCAGTCCTCTGGTAAACATATTACATCTTTTGAACACACGAGATTTTGAGCGTAGTCTAAATGTAACATTACATTTTTCACCCCAGAAGACTCAAATGCATTGAAAACCATGGCTTTGATCATTTCCCGCAAACCATTCGGATCTCCAATAACGGCAGCGGCCGACACATTACACTTCCAGGAAAAATCAATTTGTGGAGGCTCAGATCGCTTCAACTCATCATGTAACGCGTTACAAAACGACGCCAAGTCGACAATCTCTTTTGCATTGTGTATCTCGCCCGCACAAGCAAGCATACGCGAACTAATGCGCGCTGCCTCCATGAGACTAGCTTGAATAGGCTGTAACGAACGGATCACGTCAAATCGATGTAAGTTCCGTTGCTCGAGCTCAGCCATCTCCAAAAAACCTAAAGCCGCATGAAGCTTATTGTTAAACAAATGCGCAACAGACCCCATTACGCGATGCAGACTATCCTCCTTCTGCAGCGCATCCAAACGATTATGTAAATGCTGATACTCTCTTGCGGTCTGCTGTCTCTGCTTGATGGAAGTAACATCAATCATTAACCCTTCCAGCAGCATACATCCCGTTTGTTCTGTAGCTTGAAGGGCAGCACCATGTTCCCATACCCACTTTACAACGTTATCCGCTGTAATGATCCGATACTCGCATTTGAAGGACGCATTTTTATCAACAGCTTCTCCGACAATCTGTCTCACGCGCTCACGATCATCTGGATGTATGAAATCTTGTAGCGGTGCGGCCGAGGAACCGATAAAGTGATCTGGCGGATATCCAGTTAGTGCCTCTACGCCACCAGAAATAAAAACAACTTCTCGTTGCGGGGAAACGTGTGCGCAATATATTGTTTCAGGGAAATGCTCCAGCAACTGTCGAAACAACTTCAACTGTCCACTGGTAGCACTATCTTCATCGTGCTCTGAATGGAACGATGGTCTCATTGCGCCCCCCTGTTCTGCTATGGGATCAATATATAAATCAACTGATGCACCGATCCGATCAAGATCGCTAGTGCGCTACCCCCTTTCACAATCCGATAGTAACCCTTTTTTTTTTGCTCGCAAGCATTATTTTGTATATTTTCTAACACAGACGCTTTTAAAATATGTTATTTTCTGCCATCACAACGATGCTTGACATATAGATAGCATAAAGGATGATACCCATAAAGCAATGCATACAAACACCTTGGGCAAATAGATATGTCTGAAGATAACACTGAATACAAAATAAAAGAAGCTCGCGGCAAATCAGCGTGGTACACCTACCGAAAACTTTGTTTCGGAAATGTTTCATTGGGACGCGCATTAAGAACGGAATCGACAACTTTTCTTTTTGGTTCCATATCTGGTGCAGCGGGTTTGGCTTTACGAAATATTTTCTATCCCGGGTTATTTGCCCAAACCGGTTCCAAAACCATTTTTGGTCGTAACCTTACGGTGCGTCACCCCCACAAAATTCAGATAGGCTCTAATGTCATCATTGATGATGGCGTTGTGCTTGACGCCAAGGGAGATACCAACAAAGGTATTTATATCGGTGATAACGTCTACATTGGTAGAAACACCATTCTCTACACGAAAAACGGCAATATCCGCATCGGCGATAACGTCAACATCTCATCCAACTGCCAAATCTTCTCATCTGGTGATTTGGAAATCGGTGAAGGCACCATGATCGCAGCCTTCTGTTATTTGCTAAACGGGGGAAGCTATAACACATCCAAGGATGCCGCACCATTTGCGCAACAATCCGGGATGTTGTCCAAGGGGCCAACCCGCATTGGTTCCAATTGTTGGCTGGCAGCCCACACCACGATCACGGATGGTGTAACAATCGGGTCGCATTGCGTGGTTGGTGCTGGCTCCGTAGTACTGCAAGATCTACCAGCTCACACCTTCTGTGCTGGTACCCCCGCATGCCCCATTCGGAGGAGATAAATGTATAACAAAAACAACATCGAGAAAGAGTATGTAACATGACCGTGCTAAGACGATCGCTGCTTTTTGTTGCCATTTGGACATTTGTTTTTTTGTTTTCTGGTTGCGAAAGCAAGGAGAAAAGCCACGATTTTGGCGATAACGATCCCAATCTGGTCCTTGCAGTAGGTGATAGTATCACCGCAGGATACGGTGTACTAGCGAATCAATCCTATCCGTACCAATTAGAGCAGATGACTGGACTCCATGTTATAAACGGCGGAAGATCCGGTGCATTAAGTTGGGAAGGTCTCAACATGTTTGAGAGTCACGTACGTCGTTCCAAACCTGGGTATGTGCTGATCCTGTTTGGTGCCAATGATGTATCCTATCGACAAACGCAGAACACGCCCAACCATCTTCTCGCGATCGCCAATCGTGCCCGTGAATTACAAATGATTCCCGTCATTGGCACACTGCTACCTGCCTATCGTGACGACGCGCATAATAATGAAACCAAGCTGCTCAACCAACGTATCCGAAAAATAGCACGTGAAAACGGTATCCGCCTCGCTGATATTGAACGTGACTTTGGAAATAACCGAGATTTGATAAGCGTCGATGGGTTGCACCCGACACCAGAAGGTATGCGACTTATCGCCATATCATTTATGATGCGAATATCAATCCGTTAATTCTCGGTCGCATGCAACGGCATATGACGATAAGAGATAACCGGACATTGAGGAATAATATGAAAATAAAGGCCAGTATAATGGGGATTCTAAGTCTCTGTTTATGGATTTGTGTTTATACCATCTCTAGTTTCCCGATCTTTCTCTTGCAGCGTATCTGGTGGATTGGCGCGCAGAAACAAGATCCGCATAGTGCCCTTGCAAACATCGTAACGAGCGAATATAGGTATGCCGCACAAAAAGCGCTTGTTTTCCTTCTTTTCCAAATTCTCACATGGATTTTGTTGCGCTATAAACTTTCCCATAAGGATGCGATCTTTGCCTTTCGAAAATGTTTCCGTGTTGTGCTTTACGCAGGTATTGCTGGCTGGCTGGCTGCATTTGCCGTACCTCCCTTTACAGCCTTCGCGCCTCTTCTCCTGCCCCTTAGCACGATCTGGACATTATACCACCTCATCTTTCGGGTAATACTTCCCGTCTATCAGCATGCGTTCAAATCGACGGCGCAAATCATTGCTGGTCTTGCGCAACGAATGCCCCATCCTTTTCTGTGGGTTTTCGTTTTTTCGATACTCTTCCACAGTATCGCCCTCTTCAAGGTGGCCTTACCTATAAACGAAAATAGCCGCGACTATCTTTTGACGGGAGATCAACCAGCCTATTTCTATATGGCCGACAGCCTGGTACGGAATCAAAGTCTCAACGTTGCAACCAACATCTTACCGGTTTCGGTTTACAGAAGAGAGGACGGCAAACATGCGGGTGGCCCAACACGCCACAACCCGCATTTACGCGCCGGTTCAGCCGAGTACGAGGCGCGGGCAAAAGCGTTTGGTGATGCAATGTACTCTACCCATCGACCGGGAACATCTATTCTGATTGCACCTTTTTATGCCATCGGACACTTGATGGGAGACTATCACAGAGCCTGGATCGCAATGTTTCTCATCATCCTTGTTGCATGTGCCGCCCGCGAAATCGCGATTATCGTGCAATACCTCACATCAAATACGGCAATGGCTATGTTATTCGGCATGGGGGGCACGATGTTGCTCCCCGTTTCCGTAATGTCTGTGGCCGTTTATTCCGAAACCATCATGTTTTTCATCGTAGCCAGACTACTGCGCCTTGCATTCGAAAACAATTTGAAATGGTATCGGAACCTCGAAATCTCATTATGGTTTTCCCTCTCCCCCTGGTTGCAGGATAAGTACGGGCTATGGTGTCTCCCATTTGTGATCATGCGTATCATTATGCTCTGGCCTAACTGGAAGGCCTACATTCTACCTGCGCTGCCCTTTGCCCTTTCGGCTTTCAGTATGATCAAATTTAACATGCTACTTTACGGAAGAATCCTGCCTGCATCAGATAGCTTAGGGTCGTTTCTACCCCTTGATGATGCCTTGCGCCAAGGAATTCCCGGCATCTGGCTGGACTGGGAATATGGTCTTGTAATGCTCGCTCCCGTCACACTCCTTTTACCGGCTGGCATAATCAGTATCAATAGAGCACTCAAATCCTATCATCCAAACCTCGTTTTTAGGACCATGTTGCTTTCATCGATTTGTACCGTTGTGGCCGCCACGACCATCATCACCGGAACGTGGTGGTGCTGGTGGGGTGGATTTGCACCACCAAATCGTTTCATGTTACCGCTTGTTCCCGTCGTCACACTTACCGCGGCCCTATTTACAGTACAAATGCGCAATCGCATATCCATCATATTATGGACAATGTCTATTGCTATGGGAATAGAAGCCATACTGAAACCGGGCATGTGGTACTTGAGGGTACATCCAGCCAGATTTGTTACAAATACGATGTGGCCCGACATCCTGAAAATTCGGTTTCCGCCTTTTGTCCCCTATTACCAAACGAGCGGTCTGCAGGTTCCCATCATGATTGCTTTAGCACTTTTTGCGGTCGGCTATTTTGTGATCATACTTTTTAATAAAAACCCCGTAGGAAAAAGATGTTTGATCGCCATGCGCTTGGTTTTCCTGATCTGCCTTTTGCTGCTTGCCTATCTGAGCACCGCAAAATACCGGAATCACAAGATCGAAAAGACCGACATCCCCTTTGCAATCGGATATATGCAGAATACACATTTGACCTATGAGCCGCAATCGAAGGAGCTTACGCTTGCCACGGATCTCTATGTGCATTATTTTCCAGGAAACTTTGCCATGGCCGTCCACTATATGGCAAGCGACGGGAAAAGCTTACTGGGACAAGATGATTTTGACTTGAATCTGTATCGACGCAACGTAGTGTATCACGACGAAAAGTATCTATCTGCCTGGAGAGAAAAAGGCATCCTGAAAGTGCGTAAGATTATTGCCCCCCCACCCCCCGAAGCAGAATATGTTCGGGTAAGGGTATATGATCCAGGAGGTGGAAACGATTATCGACCGCAGGCACGCTCCGCCAAACAACGCTTCACGCTTCCACAGTAGGTACTGTTGCTTCCGATTGCCAATCAGATATTCATGGATACATCACCAATACACATTCTCTTTGTAAGCGATCATCTCGGTCACGAGGGCGGCCGCATACATGGTGCAACCCGCTATTTTCTCGATGTTCTGCCACAACTTGAGAAATCGGCTGCGGTCGAGTTGCATGTTGTCTTTTTGCGCAGGTATCACAAGATGGCACAACTGCTTGAGGAACAAGGGGTCGAAGTTACTTTTTTACAGCGCGCCAAATATGACCCGCGTGCGGTTCTGGACATCGTACAACGCATCAGGAATGACCAAATCGCGATTTTGCACTGTGCCGGAATGAAAGGAATATTATCGGGTCGCATCGCTGCCCGTATAACCGGGATTCCCTGTATCGCACATCTACATGATATGCTTCCACCGCCCGTTCCCATCCGTCAAATGATGCGACTGACGCGGCATTGGTCGGAGCTGACCCTTGCCATATCAAACGCGGTTGCCCAATTCGCAGCAGCCTATTTCAAAACTCCACCTGCAACGATAAGCGTTCTTCGCAATGGTGTGCACCTTTCCCCGTTTTGTGTACCCACCTCACCAGCGAAACGCCTCAAATTGAGAAAGCAACTCGGCATACCCGAAGATGCGACGGTAATCATTTCTGTTGGCAGACTGCATGCGGTCAAAGGATTTTCTGACAGCATCAATGTCCTACGACACATTCGCAACCCAAAGATTTGGCTGCTGATAGTCGGGGAAGGGCCCGAAGAAAAACATCTGCGTGAACAAGCACAAGGTCTGCCGGTCGTCTTTGCAGGGCAACGCAGCGATATTCCCGATTTATTGACATTGGCTGCGGTAATGCTTATGCCATCATACAGTGAGGGACTCGGGCTCAGTGCCATGGAAAGCCTTGCTGCCGGAGTACCGGTCGTTGCTTATGCAACCGGCGGTCTGAAGGAGGTCGTCGTGCATAATACACATAATACATGTGGTATTCTCGTTCCCAAGGGAGATTTGACAGCTCTATGCGAGGCCACCAGAGAGCTCATATTTGACAAGGAAAAGAACCAGCAATTTGCATGCGAGGCCCGCAGAAGATCGGCTTCATTTGCGATCGATCAACATATTGAGAAGCTGCTAGACTTGTACCGCAATATTTTTCGCGCCTTTTGTGACACAAGATCAGCAAACACGGATGCAAAACATAAGCAAGAAACATGAGCTTACTTTCCGACAGAATCAAAAAAAACGGCCCTGAATTACATGCTCTCGCTACGGGCGGCCTACCGTATTTTGTCACGGCTCGTAGACCTTTCCCCTTACAGGAGGCCATTCCCGTCTTTTGTTACCATCTCGTTGAAAAACAATCGTTTGAAGCTGACTTGCTTTTTCTGGAACAGAATGGCTACCACACAACGACGGCAGACGATTTGCTGGATTGGATAAACGGAAAGAAAGCACTTGCGAAAAACAGCATTGTGCTCACATTTGACGACGGCGCAGATAACTTTTACCGGGTGGCGTATCCCTTGTTGCAGCAATATCAGCAAACCGCCGTGCTATTTGTTGCCCCCGGACTTCACCGCGTTGCAAGCGAAGAACCCTGGCATGCAAATCGGCCTTGCACATGGGAAGAACTGACGGAAATGCATCAATCCGGCCTTGTCGACTTGCAATCCCATACATGGGAGCATCGATCGCTACAAACCTGGCCTACTCCGCTACCCTTGACCGGTGTTTCTCACGAGCACCTGGAAGGACGACGTGCCGTGCCACGCAACATGTACGATGATCTCCTACTGGCTCGTAAAACACTCGAAGAACACTTCCATAAACCCATACAACATCTTGCCTGGCCCTGCTACTACAGTAAAAACCATACGATTGATATTGCCGTGCAAGCTGGATACACAGCATTCTGGACAGGAACCTTGCCGCACCTCCCCATTATTACACCGGGTCATGACCCACACAAAATCGTCCGCATCAGTGGTGAATTTGTTCGTCGCCTCCCAGGTGTTGGCAGGGAATCACTGTACAAAATCCTCAGAACTCGCTACAAGAACAGTTACGCGAAACTCTTATCCGGAAAGGTAAAATGAAAAAATGGTACCCGTATATCCAGATTGCGCGACCTGACCATTGGTTTAAAAATATCTTCATGGTTCCAGGCATATTACTCTATTTCTTTTTTCATCCCGAGATGCGGGATAGCTTTACGTGGGTACCCATTTTGACGGGGTTTATGGCAACGTGTCTGATTGCATCCTCCAATTATGTCATGAACGAGATTTTGGATGCTCCGAAAGATTGCCACCATCCCGTCAAGCAGCATCGACCCGTCCCAAGCGGGCAGGTCAAGATTTCTCTGGGATGGCTTTGGTGGGGCATACTATCCGCTTCCGGCCTGCTTCTCGGAATCATGATAAGCATGCCTTTTTTTACCGCGCTGCTGGGGTTATGGGTGGCAGGATGCGCTTATAACGTTCCTCCTGTGCGCACTAAAGACAAACCCTATTTGGATGTCTTGAGTGAATCAATCAACAATCCATTGCGATTGTTGCTCGGTTGGTACAGCACAGGCTTCGGCGCGGCCCCTCCTGCCTCGGCACTGCTCGCCTACTGGATGTTCGGGGGGTTCCTCATGGCCCTCAAACGTTTTGCCGAATACCGTACAATTGCCAACGAACAAACGGCTGCAGATTACCGTAAATCCTTCGGCTTTTACAATGAGGAGCGACTTCTGGTCTCCGTACTGTTTTATGTTGCTTTCTTTGCATTACTATCTGGCTATTTTATTGCACGGTACAAGGTGGAACTCATTCTAGCCGCGCCGGCTGTGGCATTCACGATGGCATACTATTTTCGCATTGGCTTCAAACCCAATAGTCCCGTGCAATTCCCAGAACATCTCTGGCGACAAAAAGGCCTGATGATTACCGTCTTCACAACCTTTGCCCTGTGCTCTATCCTCCTGTTTATACAATTCCCAAGATTCCAGGAAACCATTAGCCCGCGAATCATACCACCGGAACCACATCTTTTTTTACACCCATCATCCGAATCATAGGTATCTATGCTGCACCTCACCGATCAGCGGAATCATAAAACGATACCAGGTATGATCCAACATGCTTTGCAATCGTTTGCATATAGAGTGCGTAGCCAGATTGCCCCGCATCGGCTGCTTACTTCTGATGAAAACAGGTGCAACTGTCAGGCGCTTGCATCAGACCCGCTCGTTGCTCGCAACATACCTTTCGCAAACGACGCCTTGGTCGCCCATTCCCAACGCACAACATCTACGTAATTTCAGCATGAAAAAATGGATTACATGGCTCGGAAAACAAGATTTTTCCTATATATACGCGCTATTGGGTGAATCCACGCTGGGCCTCATGTTCATACTCTATGTTTTCATTGCCCGCGTGGTAGGACCGGAACAGTATGGCGTTTTTTCGGCTGCTGTCGCCTTAGGCGGTATCTTAGGCGTTTTTATACAATTCGGGTTGCCGATGTTGCTGACACGCACAGTGGCAGCAAACCCGCAAGACGGAACGAGACCGACTTTGCGCTTTTTGCTCATCCAAATATTAAACACCATTCCGATCTTTGCGCTTCTGCCTCTCATCACACACTGGATAGGATTCTCCCGTGAGGGTATGATTCTATGCTATCTTATGATTGCAGCCGAGCTCTGCCGAAGCATCAAAATGAGCTGGCGCGGCATTATGAAAGGAAAGAACTGGTTTCATAAAGAATCTGTCAGTGTTTTTATCGAACGTCTTTTTACCGTGGTGCTAACCAGCATCATCTTGTTTATAACGGGCAGCCTCATCCTGACCACAGTAGCGCTTGTTCTATCCAGATTGATCGACAATGCCGGCACCGGCCTTTACCTAGCACGACATTTCCCGCTCGCCCATAATCAACAGCCGGAAAGCTGGCGGAATACCTACAAAAAAGCGTTACCATTCGCACTGCATGGGCTCCTGTGGATCGTCTACTATCAGATCGATATCATCATGCTTAAAGCACTCGCAATTGATGCGGAAGTCGGCTTCTACGGAGCTGCATATCGCGTCATGGAAATTTTTGCGGCTCTACCCAGGGTTGTCTTCTTCGTTGCCTTCACCAGATTTGCCAAGTACCATGCAACGGATCCGAACCAATTACCCAAACAGATCGTCAAAGCTCTACGCACGCTCTTTGTCTTGATTCTACCATGCCTGATCATTGCCGGATTTATTCAACCGATTGCCATGCCCCTGCTATTTGGCAACGCCTTTCTTGTTTCCGTCAGCCTGCTCGCCGTGCTGCTTCCCGGGCTTGCTCTCAACATGTTTAACACGGTGACAGAGACATACCTGCTGACCACGGAGCGTGAAATAACGTTAACACCACTCCTGCTAATAACGTCAGGTACGAATATTCTGATCAACCTAATACTCATACCTCGTTTAGGAGCCTTGGGTGCAGCCATCGCTACTGTTGCCAGCGAGGCCGTTTTGTGCGCATTAGGAATGACACAACTATTGTGCAGTCCCATTCGCCATACCGCCCGCCGAATCATTCCTCTCATTCTGCCCTGCCTTGCAGTCGCAGCAATACCTACCATCCACCACCTGGCGGGTTTGCCACTCCCTATAACTGCAGCACTTCTTATCGTCGTATCCGGCGCACTAGTCTATCAAATGAAGCACTTGTATGCATATCACGCAAGGTGACGTATGGATATCTGCAAATCCATTATGGGAAAAAGCGTTTGCTCAAGAAATCGGAACAGAGTGCTCCGGTGAAACTTTGATGGCCTCGATGAGGATATACCCGCTCTTTTGGGAATCCAACTTGCTTTCAGTCCTTGTGTAAATACCTGCAAACACATGTGTCCACAACACAGCCATTTTTTTATGAAGCCAAGGCCAGGGAATACGTTTAGATATGCCAATAATACGCAACGGTGTCCACGCCAGAAAACTCCATAGCGGAACCAGACGCAAAGGCAAAAAACCAAAGTGCTGGACTACCCTGAAACCGTTGTCCTCAAATAATTGTATCCAGTTTTCCCATGAGAGCAGATGCGCTTGCTGCATTCTCCGGTTCATCGCGTGCATGTAATGGCGCGCAAGAGCCCCCAGCCCCAGTCCACGCAACAGACGCGCAATCCAATACTGTTTTTCATAGGCATCCGTGCAAACCGTCGCGTAAAAACGTCCGCCGGCTTTCAATACGCGATATGCCTCGCGCATGGATGCTTCCAAACCAGGTTGAATGGAAACCAGACTCGCATTAACGATGATCATTTCAAAGGCGTTATCATCAAAAGGCAACTGCGCAGCACTCGCGACGAGCATGTCATCGTATAGCATTTTCGCTTCCGTGCGCGCACAAGAGATCGCCTTTTCATCAACATCAATACCGAGGATATGATCTGGTGCACCTAGCACCTCCGCCATAAGCAAGCCATACGAACCGTCACTGCAACCGATGTCTAAAACGGGTGTCTTCCAGCAGAGGCCAGCAGTTTGGAATGCACGCAAATGCAACGCATTAAAAAAAACAGCCATAGGCTTGAAATAGTAATAACGCGACGCCGTCTCCAACGGCACCCTGTCCATAGCAGTCAAATTCGCATATGTATTGTCATCGGCCATGCAACCCCTCAATCGCACCTCATCAAAATGCGTTCATGTATGTCAACTACATCAGCATGCAGCGCAATAATGATACGTTACTTGATGCAGGAAACAAACAAATACCACTAAAAACAAAATCCATAAAAAGCCTAGTCCACCGGTGTGGAACGGAAAAGAAAAGACCGTAGCACACAGCATTCGTGCGCGTATACATGAAACTCCATAGTTGCACTTCATCATAAGAACTGGTAGGTTTAAAGAATTCGCCTTGAAATCAAGATTTTTTGAACAACGGAGAGAATGATCATGAAATTTCCAATATTTTTTGTACTACTACTATGCGGTCTCGCGATGTCCAGCGGTTGTGAACTCGCCGATCCTGACACTGCGCCGCAAACCGATGAAACCACGGCCAATGGTTCTGCGACCGGTAGCGAATGGCGTGATGGGCGCGATGTAGGCATAATCGAAGCTTCTAACGGTGTGGTAAAATGGGAGACCCAAAATGTTGAAGTTCCTCCAGGACTGAATACACCAGGAGATGCTGAATGGATTATTGCTCGTGTTGAAGGGCAAGGCTTTTCCCGCTTATTGATTATGACGATGGATACAGGCGGAGGAGCCAGGGATCCATCACGAATCTTACTAGAAGGACCTGGTGGCGGTTTTTGGGATGGACGATTCAGCGTGCCGATTTCAGGTGTCGCGCGATGGCGCGTGCAGTCTAGCGAAGGCGCATTGCGCATTTTCTTGAATGGCAATGAAATTTTAAGCATCGCAGGCAACTACACGGTCGAACGGGCCATTATGACAGACAGCCCACAGCGAGGTTTTATCGGTCAGTGGCGACCAACCAATTAATATTCGGGGTATGCTAGCTGCTATTCCAGGCGTTCAATTTCAAGATCCCGAATCAATACAGTACCAGATCGATTGTAGAAAAACTCTATGGTCACGGGAAGATTGGCAACTTGTTTATATCGCATTTCCACAACACCATCTGCCCCCATAACAACAACCGTTTCCGGGTTATCATGTCGACCCGGATCACGAAAACCGATTTCTCCTATGCTTCCCTCTACTTCGGACTCGTAGATAAGCCGAAAAACATAGTCACCCACTGGCAACGGAAGGCGCGGTCCATACAAAACGTATGCAGATGGAACCAATTCCGGGCGGAAAATGACCGCATTTTCCGATAAATCTGTGTACCCCGCACGGAACAATGTTGGTGAAGGGATCCGAAAAACATCCCCGACAGACATATCTGCGGGCACCTCTCCCTGTGCCACATAGAGATGATCAACATCCAGCCCCCCTTGCAGGACACGTAATCGCCCCTGTAGATTGGTTTGAAAACTCTCAAATGCAGGATACGGAAGATCCACCCATTGCCACGTATCCGCATCAACCGCATATTCCTGCTCGTAAAATTCTCCATCTATATGCATCTGCAATGCAAGCAAACCTTGTCCGCGTACACGTGCCGATAATCGTAAACTTTCGACATAATGAATACCCCAGTCTGGAATTTCAATGTATGCTTCTGGCTTTGATAAACGCAAGAACGGACCGTCGTATCCATCATGGCTATCCCCTAGAATCGAAACGTTTTCTGCCACCAGCCACGTTGCAGGCCAGCTGAACGTCACCGAAGCGGTATTCCACGCTATCGAAGTATGAGGCGCCTCATCGGCACGATCAAGAATGGCAAAAGCCCAAACAGCCCGATCCTGATGCAAAAATTGCACACGCGGATTCTCCAAGAATCCCTTCAATGTCTGCGCCACGCCAAAAGGGCTCACTCTTTCGGGAAAGGCATCTTCATGAATCAGAATATGGCGAATGCCCATGGCAAGCAGCTCATCCAACTGCGCATCACTGGCGTATCCACGATTCAAACTGAAAAACCGCAAAAAGACATCATCAAAATACGTGGCCGACACAATTGGACTATAGCCGTTGAGCATGCGTATTCGGTACTTCATAGCATAATACTGGTTTAGAGAAGACCAGTGAGAATCACCCGGCCAGAGGACAACGGCGACGGCGCGCGGAACCTCACCGTTTGCTTTCGCATCGGCAACCACGGCAGCATAGGCCTTTTGCTCTTGATCCAAAACGGAAATAGCAGGGTCAATTCGCCATGCAACCTCCCCGAGCAAAAGCAATGCCAGAACCCCGAAAATCCAGTTACTTCGCACAGTTGCTTTCTTCAAATAGACAGAGGAAAATGGCAAGGCTATGCAAACTGCCAACAAAGACGGGAGCAAAACCTGTACTTTCGCAGGTTGACGAATCATTCGATACGGACGCACGACACGAACAAAGAGTTCCCACAAGCGATCCGACCGCGGAAGCGGCATCCGCGGTCCTAGCCCAAGCAACAAAATACAGCCGATACCAACCAGCAAACCGCATAATAACAGAAAATGCAGCAATCTCTCACGTGAAAAATCCCTTCGCACCCCTAGAATTGCATGCGCAAATCCAGTAACAATCATCAGCGGAATCAAAAAGGTCAAGTAGACATAGCTGCTCGGATGATCCGGATTGAGCGACCAATAGGAATCGGGAGAAGGAGAAAATTGAGCAACCTCTGTTACCGTTCGTCCGTCCGCCATCACGGACCCCTTGAGTACCTCACGGATAAGAAGAACCCGGACACCCGCTGCGAAAACAAAAAACAAGAGCGGAAGTAACGCAACAAATATCTTACGAATACGTTTACGATCAAATGAAAAGCCTTCGTATAAATAGACAAACACACACCAGAAAGGCGTAACCAAGGCCAGAAAGAAATACACATGCAGATCGGCCCATTCTGCCAGAAAAAATACGAGTCCGGCAAGCAAACCGCCCGCCACTTTTTTCGCACGAATGGCATAGTCAAGACCAAGCAGCATAAAAGGAACATATGCAATGCCAAAACCTGTCGGGCTTCCATGCAAAAACGTGATTAGGCGGTATGGCAGCACGGTTCCGGCCACCGTAGCAGCGACCACAACCCAGCAATGAGATGTAAACCGCCGTACCAGTAAAAAAACACCCAATGTACCAAGCCACAAGGATACGAATCCGGCAACATTCCACGCTAACGCAGCATTCCCAGTCAAAAGATCAACCGCACTGAATACCAGCGAAAATGGGACATAATAAAAATCAACACGATAACGCGCCGCGTCATCCCCCTCATTAAATTCATAAAGATTATGAAACCATGGTGTTTCACCGGCAACAAAATCGCGCATCAATTGAAAAAAATACATCAACTGAAGATGATCGCCAGGAATGGAAATACGTAAACTCCCATGTTCAGCACGATGTAAAGCAGAAATCCCCTCCCCCGCATGCCGCGCCAGTGGCCAAGTGGTTATCACACCAGAAACAAACGCGATAACAAATGCCACACAGACCGGCACAAAAATCTTCTTGGCAACACAACTCATTCTTCCCTCCATTGACGATAGATGGCAAAAAGTTCCTGCTTGAAGTTTACAAAATTATATTTCGTATCGATTAACGATTGCCCGCCGGCAGACAACTTCTGACGCAAAGCGGCATCGCCAATCAAGCGCAATATCGCAGCGGCATAGCTTTGCGGATCAGGCGACGCAAAAACCGCTGTTGCCTCATCTAATATCTGCCGATTAGCCGCATTTTCCGTTGCAACAATCGGTCGACACGCTTTGAGATAATCCAATATCTTCAGGGGCGTGTTTGCGCCAGCAATGCGTGGCGACAAAAGAATATCCGAGCCAGCAAGTACCGCCGGCAAGGCATCCGGTGAAATCAACCCTGCAAAATAGACACGGTCTGCACAACCTGCGGCCTCTAAAGCCTGTTTACGCTTGGCAATCTGCGCGGGGTCTCCGCCGATGATTAAAAAACGGGCATCCGGTGATGATGCACAAACAAACGATATGCTTTCAAATAGGAGATCAATGCCTTGATACACCGCGAACGAACCAACATATGTAATTAAAATATCCGTCGTTTTTTGCACGAACCGTTGGCGCGCCAAAGCCGCAGTTTCAGGCGTACTCCCCTCCAACGATGAGGGAATATCGGCTATCTCCACTACGAGCTTATCAGGACACACCTGCGCTGCATATTTTGCTAATTCCGGCCCCGTACCAATTACAGCATCAGCACTGCGAATCATTCTGCGTTCAACAAAAGCATATACCCCCATTAGAACATTCCGAACAAAACCATTTCGGTAGGATCGAGGATCCGAATGCTTTTCAAAAACAAATTTTGCCTTGGCTCGTTTGGCCAACAAAGCACAAATCGCGCCTGCATCTTCCACCCCATGGAGAACAGCGAAATCATGTTGACGTAATAGTGCGCGGGCACGCAAATAAAGCAGACAATCAAACAACAGCTTAGGAAACGAAGGGCCTATTGGCAGACTGCGTACCCAGGGAATATGACGAACACGATGAACACAAACACCGGGCACCACACGATCGTCTCCGAAAGGTGGCACAAGCAAATCAACGGTATACCCTAATTCTGCAAGTGCCTGCACATCAAACCCCACACGAATGGGAGAACCCCGCCATTGAAAAAATGGTTGTGAAACAATAAACAAGATTCGCTGATTATCGCCCGCCATAACAAAATGCTCACTTTCAAAAGAGTGACATATCAAAAAGACGATGCGAAAGGAATACTTAGTTTGCACCAGCAAGGTGTTTTGCCTTAGGATGCACGGCATGATTGAATATGGCATCGTAGTCTTTTATGACAAATGTTGTCATGAACAGTGAATCTTTGGAGTCAACATTTATGCAGCAGGCCATCGTGACCGGAGCCGGAGGGTTTACCGGAAGCAATCTTTGTCGCAATCTTGTTCTGCATGGCTATCGAGTCAAGGCCATGGTCCGCCCCGGGGCATCCACGGAGCGATTAGAAGGTCTTGATGTTCAAATCGTGCGCGGCGATATCGGGCAGGATGAAGCCATCAACCTAGCCGACTTTGAAAATGTCGATACGGTGTTCCATATTGCCGCCATGTATCGGCAGGAAGGTGCGAATCGAGAGGCTTTTCATAATATCAATGTCAACGGTACACGGCGTATATTAGAAAAAGCCACGACCGCTGGCGTGAAACGTTTTGTACACTGCAGCACAGCAGGTGTACACGGCTGGATCGATCCCGATGCCCCTGCCAAGGAAAATGCGCCTTTCCGGCCCGGCGACTGGTATCAGGAGACCAAGCTGGAAGGCGAAAACCTTGTATTGCATTGGGGGCAAACACACGATCTTCCCGTCACCATCATACGTCCAACCGCCATATGCGGGCCCGGCGACACCCGCTTTCTCAAACTGTTTCGCGCTATTCATCGACACCGTTTCGTCATGATAGGAAAGGGCAATCACCACTACCACTTTGTACACGTTGATGATTTGGCACAAGGATTCATCCAAGCAGCCGAAAACAAGAACGCCGAGGGTCAAATTTTCATTCTTGCCGGACCGGAATCCATTTCACTCAATCGAATGGTAGAGAATATCTGCCAGATTCTTGATGCTCCGCAACCCCGGTTGCACATACCTGTCCTTCCTGTGAAAATAGCGGCCTATCTCTGCGACAGGATTTGCAAGCGTATGGGCATTACCCCACCATTATATCCGCGCCGTGTAGATTTCTTTACCAAGCATCGTGCCTACGACGATTCCAAAGCCCGCGAGTTAATAGGCTACATACCACATATCACACCTTTTGAGGCGCTATCCCAAATGGGCACTTGGTATCGAGAACATAACCTGTTGTAATACATGAAAGAAAGATCTACACGTGATCGCGACCAACAACGCTTTTGCCCGATAGCAACGCCTACCTCTTTTGATGATTTTTCAAGGCCGCGGGCTGGGGTTCCAATCGACACACACTTGAGTACTCTCGCTACAGAATCACGCAAACATGTTGCGGCCAGTTTTGAGATGATGGGTGTAAGAATAGGAGAAAAACCAAATGAGCAAGAAAACGGATCGCCAGCCAAATATACCGCCTCCCCTGGCCGACATTGAGACGGCATCTGATGATTATGCGACCCGCTTCGCCGGTCCGTCAGGGCAATGGCTCCTTTGGGTGCAAGAGCAGGGAACACGACATGTACTTGCATGCACAAAGAATGTACACACCATTCTGGATGTCGGCGGCGGACATGCACAGTTGACACATGTTTATCTTGAAAAAGACCACGAAGTCATGGTCGTAGGCAGTGCCCCTACGCCTGGCACGCGGCTAGAGAAGGCCCTTCAGCATCCGAATTGCAGCTATATAGCAGCAGATTTACTCCAACTCCCCTTCCCCCACAAACACTTTCATCTGGTGTCATCCTTTCGCTTATTAACACACTGCAAGGAATGGGAACGTCTGGTTGAACAACTTTGCAAAGTTTCCCGTACCTATGTCCTGTTAGACTACCCAACCTCGCAAAGTATTAACGCGATAGCCCCTGCATTGTTTGATGCCAAAAAGAAAGTTGAAAAAAACACGCGCTATTGGCGCTCTTTCCGCCATAAAGAAGTAGACCAGGTTTTTTACAAACAAGGCTTTGCACGTGTTGCAACATACAAACAGTTCTTCCTCCCCATGGCATTGCACCGTTTATTACGGTGCAAACGCCTGAGTCAACTCATGGAAAGAGTTGCCAGACTCTGTGGCTTAACGAGATGGCTGGGTTCTCCCGTCATTGCTTTATATCAAAGAAAAACAAAGGATGATTGACCCTGCTCGCTTTTCGTAGATTTCTGGCCTATAGTATAGGCAATATTGCTTTACGGGTCTGATTTTGAATCTATAAAATGTAGTATCATGAAATATTCCTATCGCATCGGAACCATCTGGGGCATTCCGCTTAAAATCCATATCTCACTATTCTTTCTGATTGGGTATATTGCCCTGCAGACCTTTCGGATTGGCCTTCAGACCTATGGCTTTGGGTTTGCAATTGTAGCACTGTCAGGAGCGACCCTGCTACTGGCCTGTTTATTCGCAAGCATTGGACTCCATGAACTGGGGCATTCTTTCGTCGCCATGCGTAAAGGCTGTAAAGTGCGCGAAATCACTCTGATGATCGCGGGGGGCGCAGCCGTCATGGAAAATATCCCCAAACGCCCTAAAGACGAATTCGCAATGGCAATTGCCGGACCCACCGTGAGCGCCACACTTGCAATCACATTCGGTATTCTTGCAAGTTGGTTTCCTCTCGATGCAGAAAATTTCCGGGCTTGGATCGGTCTTTTTCTTCAGGTAATCGCCTGGGGCAATGCTCTGCTGATGTTGTTCAATCTGCTACCAGCTTTTCCCATGGACGGAGGACGTATCGTCAGAGCGCTTTTGACTCCGCGATTCGGCCGCTTGCGCGCCACACGCATCGCCATGCTTCTGGGACGCGGTTTCGCCATTGCCTTCGGATTACTGGGCATCTTGCACCTTACGCAACGCATAAGGTGGCTCACGCCCCATACAGCCTTTATCCTTATCATCATCGCCGGGTTTATCTACATCATGGGGAACCGGGAATATCGCCAAGTACAAATCGAAACACTTATGCAACAGCGTGGATTTTCACCCCGCCATGGACCTACCGGGACAGAGGCGTTTCACGAAATCCCCCCGGATGATGAAACCGTAGTGATTAGCCCGCCCCCTTATCGGCGTGGCCCCGCAGACTTCGCACACATTGAAAAAGAATCACATGATCGATTTTCCTTTTTCCGTTAAACACGAACCATGATCGACGACACGGAGAAACAAGCATGATGCCAAACCAATTTGAAGCCGCTGCGCAATGGAACCAGCAGTACGAGCGGGAAGTAAAGCATACGCGAGAAGCTACTGCATCGGTAACGATTGCCATTCTACGGGCAGGCACCACCATTGCACGCACGAATCTTCAAATTCTTAGCGAACCATCCCACATCGAACGAACATGCAAATACATGGAACGCCACATCAAATCGCTGCTTTGGATCTACGGCGGAAACCGGATCCTCTTCTCAGGCCCACAAATCCTGCGCCAGAAACTCTCAGATCACTTTAAGAGTGCGCCAACAGGACAATTCGATTCCGACCTGATTGGAGAAAAAATTTATGGTGCCCCCATTCGCATTGAGGCGGTATCCGAGCACGAAATCCCTGAAGTCAACACGGAGTCCCAGACCATGGGCGGACATCTCGATGGATGCCGGATAGGATTCGACTTGGGCGGTAGCGACCGCAAGGCAGCTGCGCTGATTGACGGAAAAGTCGTTTTCTCCGAGGAGATCCCGTGGGATCCATATTTTCAAAAAGACCCGCAGTATCATTTTGACGGTATTATGGACTCACTCAACCGCGCCGCCAAACATCTACCACGCGTGGATGCCATTGGTGGTAGTGCCGCTGGTGTCTATGTCGATAACGAAGTCCGCGTAGCCTCGCTCTTCCGTGGTGTGGCCACTGCAGATTTTGACCAATCGGTCCGACACATCTTTCAGCGTGTGCAGAAAGTTTGGAACAACGTACCCTTTGTTGTGATTAACGACGGTGAGGTCACCGCCTTGGCCGGTGCGATGTCATTACAAGTATCTGCATTACTAGGGGTATCCATGGGCACCAGCACCGCAGCAGGTTATGTCACCCCCGATGGGCACCTCACCAACTGGCTGAATGAACTCGCCTTTGTGCCGGTGGATTATAGCGATCAAGCCCCCGTAGACGAATGGTCAGGCGATCGAGGCTGTGCGGTACAATTTTTTTCCCAGCAAGGCGTAGCCCGGCTTGCCCGGGAAGTAGGCATGAATCTGCCCCCGGAAATGCCGCTTCCGGAACAATTGATTGAGGTTCAGCAGCACATGACAGCGGGCGACCCCTTGGCACAAGAGATCTACACCACAATCGGAAACGCCTTTGGCCATACTCTGGCACATTGGTCCAGCTTCTACAACTTGGAGCATGTCTTGATACTGGGGCGTGTGACGAGTGGCAGCGGTGGGGATCTCATGCTATCCCAAACACGCCAATGCTTGGAACAACACTATCCACAACTTGCCGCGGCGCTCCAGTTGCACATACCGGATGAAACCATGAAACGCCATGGCCAAGCCGTAGCTGCCGCAAGCCTCCCCGCCCTGCCCAGTAGCTAGAAACGCACCTTCGCACCCAATTCAAAGCTACGCTCCGGCCCCACATAGATACCTTGCCGCAAACCAGATATATATAGTTCGTCCGTAAGATTCTTGATCGCGCCAAACACATCCATTGATTCGTTCACTGTAAACTGCCCCGTCACATCAATGGTGTAGTAGCTTGGAATTTCGCCACCCCATGTACCGGTTTCTTCCGTCGTCAGCTCCCTGACATTCGATCCGTCACCAAATGCCTCTCCGACATAGTTAAACAAAACTGCCGTTTGCAAACGACCCTGTTGATAGCCCACGACAAGATTTCCGGTAAGCTCTGGCGAGTCGGACAAACGATTACCTTTAGCAGCGACACCTGGCCGATCCTCGCCATACTCAGCAGTAGGAATCCACGTCAGATTCCCGCTGACGCGAAATCCATTATCGAAATCGTACCCGAGCATACCTTCTACCCCCTGAATGAGTGCACTTCCTTCATTGGGGTTACGGATTCCGGAAACACCCGGATCCACTTGATTCGAAAAGTCCATCTGAAACGCAGTCACCTCGTACTGCACACGGCCATCTGCACCCCTCACCCCCAATTCAACATTGATCGACGTCTCTGCATCCGTGGGCGGCTGCTCTGCACCTACCACACTGCCAACAAGGGGTGGAGCAAAAGCACGATACACACTACCGAAAACCTGCGCTAAAGACGTAACTTGGTACGTTGCCCCAATACCAGGCATAACTTCGGTATTCGTGTAACGATCAGGGGATGCAGCACTTTGCCGGTTATCACGCTTCTGTTCGTACGTCTCCATGCGCAGTCCCGTTGTTACCGCTAATCGTTCTGTAAATCCAAAACGATTTTGGGCAAATAGAGCCAAACTGCCAGCAGAGTCAACCCGATCGCGAAGGAACGCTTGCGTAGGCGTTCTGGGTGCAGTGCGATCCGCGCGAACAGTCTGATCCAACATCTCCTCACGCATCACGCGTGCACCAAACTGGGCTTCATTCTCAAGCCCCAATGCACCATGTCCGGCAACCAATCGTGTGTCTAACCCAAAACGCTCGAAAGAACGATTATTCCCCTGTACTTCATCGCTGTAGTTCCATACCCGGAAGCCATCCGCGTTCAACGTCGTGGGTTGCCCGCTGACCAGACCGAAGCGCCAGTAATCCCGGTTCATATCGCTCCAGTAGCCTAAGGTCAACAACGATACGTCCGGAGTGATCTGCCAATCATGGCTGATATCAAACGACTTACGTTCTGTCAAAAACCAGTCATCTGGGGCGGGATTGAACTGGGCACCAGCCTTGTAGGCATCAGGGAAAAATCCACGATACGAAATATTTGCATCCGTCTCGTGATACAAAAACTTGAGTGTAATGAAGTGATCTTCCCCAATCGCAGTCCCTGTCTTAACCATCATATCGGTCATATCCACGCCCCGATCCATAAAGCCATCACTTCTCGCGCGGGTTACAATCACCCCGTAACGGGATCCTTCACCAGGAATATTTCCGCCTAACGTAATCGTGGCTTCGCGCGTATTCCAGGAACCGTAACGTGCGCGGATGGAAATACCATCATCCGGTGTTTTCGTTTGATAATTAATCACACCGCCAATCGTGTTCGGCCCATAACGCAACGAAGCCGCGCCCTTGAGTACCTCAACACCTTCCATGCGTTGCACACGAGGGTTATAGTAGCGCGAATTGCCCACAAAAATACCCGGCTGGACAGGCACCCCATCCTCCAACACGAGTGTTTTATAGTCACCGGCCGGCAACCCTCGTACCCCGACATTAACAACAACCGCATTTTCCTCTTCGCCTTTAATATAAATCCCCGGAACACGGCGCAATACGTCCTCCGTTGAGCGAGGCTGCAGCTGCTGAATCTCAGCTTCTTTCATGACAGATACCGCCCCGGGCTGAAGCCCAGCATCATCCTGCCTTCCAAGCACCGTCAGGGGAGCCAACACATGTGGAAGCTCTGCATCGCTCCAGCATGTACCAGTTAATAACGCACCCATCATAACCGAGCTCAACCATTTCAACCTGTAATGCGAATACATATGACTCCCTCACCTATTACTTTGACGCCTTCTTCAGTACCGCTATAAACGGAAAACGGGAGCTTGTTTAATAGATACAACTTCTTTAGTCAAGGCTAACTTTCTAGACAAAACCAACTCGCGTAATGCAAATTATACATCAGGCTTCCTCTGCCAGTTCAGCCTCGGCAAGCACCATATCGCGACGGCGAGACCAGGTAGCAAAAGCCGCCACGAATAACACGGCAACATTCAACCAGATGGCAGCGCCATATCCCCCCATCCAATCATAGACCCACCCACCAAAAGCAGGCCCCAACAGAGCAGAAATGCCATATAGAAGAAATAGAAGTGGATAAACGCAATTCACGCCTTCCAAACCATACACCCGCGAAACCTCGGCAGCATAAACCACAAAGCAACCTCCAAAGGCAAATCCTACAAACGCTGCAAAACCTAAATACGCGAGCGTATATCCGCGCAACAAGAACATAGCCGGAATCACTACAGCTGTTATCAATAAGTTAGCAGGTATGGAACGATACCCAATTCGATCAAAAACCCAACCCCAGGTCAGCCGCCCCACAGCATTCCCAAAGGCAAAGAAACTAATCGATAGTATCGCCGTCGTTTCCAACACCCCATGTGCTAGCCCAAGCGGCTTGAGGTTGCCCACAACAAGCAATCCTGCAAATGTACCCGAAAAGATCCCCAGTCCTAAAAGCCAGAATCGCCTGTCATATAGTAATTTTCGCAAAGAGGGCTGCGGAACCGGCACCGCACGGCTCTCCGGAGGACGAAAGAGACACAAAGCGCAAAGGCAAATCAATCCACCATATCCGAATGCAACCATACTAAATATGTCCAATAAACCTATATCCCGACCAAGAAGGAACGCAGAAACTTGCGATAACAATATCGCTCCGCCGCCAAATCCCGCCACAGCTACACCCGTTACCAGTCCACGATGAGCAGGAAACCAAAGCATACCTGATTTCAAAGCTGCAACATAACCGAATCCGATCGCAGCCCCACTAACAACCCCAATTCCCATGACCAGACCCCAAAATTGTCCCTGCTGCCAGACAGCAATCCCATATCCGCTTCCAAACAACACACCACCAATCAGCCCATTCAACCGTGCACCTATGCGCAACTGTAGTCGCCCCGCTAAAATCATCGCTATGGTAAAACTCGCAATCGTGAGCCCAAATACAATCTGGGTCTGCATGCGTGTAAACCCGTAATCTTTCTGCAAAACCGGAACAAAAACACTCCACCCATACAGTCCTCCCAAACAGGTCTGCATCAGGAATACAGCAACAAGCATCGCCCAACGCTTTAAGTGGAAAATGAAAACCATATCGCGAATCTGCATAGAACCACCCTTAACAAGAAATTACGCGTGCGATCGACAAAAGGCATCCATGCGATCGAGCCCCTTTTCAATCGTTGACATGTCGGTGGCATAGCTAATCCGAACATTAGCATCCGAACCAAATGCAATACCAGGAACAACGGCTACCTTCTGCTCCTCCAACAGCAATTCACAAAACTGGATGGAATCAAGCCCTGTTCCCGAGATATTCGGGAATAGATAAAACGCCCCTTCCGGTTGACAACAAATTACGCCCGGCATAGCCTGTAAGCGTTCTAAAGCGTAATCGCGCCTCTTTTGAAAAGCCGCACGCCATTCCAACAAATGATCCTGCGGTCCCTCCAGCGCAGCCACCCCACCCTTTTGCGCAAAACTGACAGGATTACTCGTACTATGACTCTGGAGCGTTGTTATGGCTTTGGCGATCGGTAAAGGTGCCGCACAAAACCCCAACCGCCACCCCGTCATGCTCCACGCTTTCGCAAATCCATGCGCAATGATTGTAATTGCTTTATACTCTGGACCAAAAGACGCGGGGCTTCGGTGACACGCATCCCCATAAATCAAGTGTTCGTAAATCTCATCACTTAATATATACACGCCCTTTTCCAAGCAAACATCGGCTAAAGCCTGCAGTTCCGATGGCGTGTAAACCGCCCCCGTGGGATTGCTAGGAGAATTCAAAATGACCAATCGTGTGCGCGCCGTAATCGTCTGCCGAAGCTGATCTGGCGTCATTTTGAAACCAGTTGATTCATCCGTCTCCACAAAAACGGGTTCGGCGTTCGCGAGTTTGACCATTTCAGGATAGCTCACCCAGTACGGGGAGGATATAATAACTTCATCTCCTTGTTGGCAAAGCACTTGGATAATGTTGAAACAGGTATGCTTTCCGCCGCAGGAAACCACAATTTGTTCAGGCGCATAAGAGACGTGGTTATCCCGTTCGAACTTATGTGTGATCGCACGACGTAATTCAACAATCCCCGCCACCGGCGTATATTTCGTAAATCCCGACGACAAAGCATCCACTGCGGCCTGTTTGATATGATCTGGAGTATCAAAATCCGGTTCTCCAGCCCCAAAACCTACAACATCAATGCCACTTTTGATCATTTCTTTTGCCTTGGCATCAATCGCCAAGGTCATGGATGGATTTATCCGCCCCATCCGATCAGCAAGCTTGTATTCCATTTCTTGTCCACCTCGCAGAGAATTCTCATCGGGAATTCACAATCTTTTACTCTTTCAATTCGAACGCTGCTTTCGCATAGAAAAACTTTTGCCCCAGCGGGGCATTACACTTCTCCGGCACACATGTCAAGCCGACTTCTACATTATGAGCTTGAATCTTTAATCTCCTAACCGATAGGCTTATACATGCTATGAAAATTCAATCCATTCCTGTTGGTGCTTTCGAAGTAAATTGTTGGTTGCTGGCCAACCAAGATCAAGAAGCAATCATCATTGATCCAGGCGCAGATGCTCCGCTCATTGAAAACTGTATCCAAAAAATGCGTCTCGATATCAAAGGATACCTGATCACGCACGGACACATGGACCACATATCCGCACTGGCCGCATTGAGCACAAAATACCCGGCCCCCATACGAATACACCCTTCAGACGCCATATGGGCCTTTTCTCCATCCAACCAGATGCCACCGTATTATGCACCCCCACAGCCCCCTCCGGACGAACTCCTGAAAGCTGATCTTACGGAATCTCGTGATAATGAAATTGCCAGACTGCGTTTTGATGTCCTTGAAACCCCCGGACATTCGCCAGGGTCAGTATGCCTGTACTTTCCAGAAGAGAATACGATTTTTACTGGCGATACGATACTGGCGGGCTCTGCGGGACGGACGGACTTTCCAGGAGGTAACCCAGCCGATATGCACAACTCACTGAAACGATTCCTCTCATTGCCACCGAAAACCGTGATCTGCAGCGGACACGGCCCAACCTCCACACTGGAAGAAGAAATGCACACAAACCCCTTTTTACAAAACGCGCAACAATCGGAATGACGCACTATGCTTAAAATATTTGCCGCAGGAATCAATACGGATGAAGTAGCGCAACGAATGATGCATGATGCCGCCAGTCGCCATGCAACAGCCCAACTGCCCATGCAACGCCTGCTGGAAAGCAAAGTGCAATCACCTGCGGGGTTTGCAAGTAACACCGAGTTCATCCAAACGCTTCTGGCGACACTAAACGACACCGCCTTCGTAGACATCAGCGATTTTGAAATCATCGAACGCCGCCAGCGTTGGAGCAAACCGCTGGTGGCCCTCAAGAAGGCCATTTGGAGTATGCTCCGTTTTTACACCTACAGACTCTGGTCGCAGCAAAACGAAATCAACGGATTTCTGTTGGCGACCTTGCAAGGTATACATGAAGACAGCAACGATCGGATCACCGCACTGGAAAAACGGCTAGAAGCCTTGGAATCCCAACCTTCTTCAAGATAGCATATCCACGAGTCTTTATCTCTTATCTCTCGCTCCCTCCAAAGCGGCGAGATCGCTGTCGCGCGCCTGTGCCACCGTAGCCCCGTGCCCCGAAGGGAGTAGGGACGAAGACATCACCGCACTCCATATTGGGGTTGTGGTTATTTTTTGGACTGCGGCGATCCGAATCGCCGCTTTGGGTTGGCACGGAGTGCCGTGGTCGGTGATGCGGAGGCGACCACAATTCTAAAAGTTGCGAACCATATCTAAACACAGTATGATGCACAGCATGACAGTTTCACAGAGCAAAATATCCCGACGCGGCAAAACTGGTGTCAGATTCTGCAACGCGGTTCTCATATTGCTTTTATGCAACCTTTTCGCGGTTGCCAATGAAACGGATGACACGACCACTCCTCCGCTCTCTTATCGCATCTGGAATAGTGAAGCTGGAGAGTCAATCGAAGCCGCCTTTATCAACTTGCAGCAGAATCAAGTCATACTCAAAGGACGTGACAATCAGAGGATCGCGATTCCGATGCACCGCCTGGAATGGCGCGATCAGATCATCGCAAGGCGTTTGTCCGGCCAACGTGGCACAGAGCCATTATCAACGAGTCGCAGAAATGTACTGCAGGGACGTCGCGAATCCGACGCACGCGTGATTGCCACCTTTGGACCCGATTGCGAATCCCTCCTCACGGATGCCATTAACGAGGCCAGACGCGAGATTTTAATTGCGATCTATACCATAACCAGCCTCCCCATCACAGAAGCCTTACAAGAGGCTGCCCAGCGAGGTGTTCGGATCCATATCAAATACGATGAAGGCCAGATCGAAGTCGGCAGAATGTCTAAAATCATCACGACACTGGGTGCGCACCGCAACATCACCACGACACCTATTCAAATGCGCGGGCGCTTTGCATCCATGCACCATAAATTCGCGATACTGGATCAGGCCGTGGTTTTTACCGGATCGTTCAATTTCACGGTTACGGCCGCTACCCAGAGTTACGAAAATGCCGTTGTCATCTACTCCGACACCATCGCGCATCTCTACACGCAGGAATTCGAAGCCATCCAAAGTCGCTAGCCCGCAACCGCGCTTTACAGCATGCGCATACTTCCCTTATGGAATGCCGTATCCACCGTTATCACCATCGCGCCTTGGCGCGTCTGCATATCGCCCGTAATCAACTCAAGACCTTCCAGCAAGGCCGCTTCACGTTCTGCCGGAATGAGTGTAAAGATGGTCTGACTATGCTGTTTGCGCTTCTGCATAAAACCTATGTATTCAGCAAAAACAGGTACGTTCGAAATGTAATGCCCCATCCCCAGTCCCTCCAGCACCGTTGCGCCCTCGACCCCCTGCTCCAGAAAATACTGTAGAATATCATATAATAAATCTTCATCGTAAAGAATCATGAGCAAAATACGCATTTTCTGGGTCTGTGCAGAAGGAGACGCGGTTGGATCGCAATGCTGCACCATGACTTCATATAGTGCCTCGGATGTTTTTGCCAGCAGCAGGGTACGTCGGCGACGCGCCGAACCTGTGATGCGAGATATGCCAGCCAATGCCTTCAAGTGCCCGCTCGGTTCTTCTGCAGGCCCCAGAACCACAAATAGGAGCCGGCACTTGCGGCGATCAATCGCACCAAAATCTACGCCCTTCGGTGCTACGGCCACGCCCACAACAAACTGTTTCAATCCCTGAACGCGGGCATGTGGCAAAGCCACACTGCGCCCCAGCCCGGTGGTTCCCTTGGCCTCCCGATCGGAAAGCAACCGGTAGACCGCATCTGCCCCGATCGCCGCCACCGCAGGATGTCTCGCCATCAAGTCAGCAAGCTTACGCAGCACCTCATCCTTATTTCGGGCATGAAAATCCACACAACAACAGTCGGCATATATAGCATCCAGCAAAATCATTCATCTTCCTCCATGTCATTCCCGCGCATTACCGCCCCCCTCGCCAAAGGCGGACCCAGTAGCTGATTGATAAACACGGACAACAAAACAACATTGACCAGTGTTTCTGTCACTTCCGCTTGCAACGGTGTCATGTTGGCTGCTTGCGGAGAAGCCTGTATCAACAATACTAACCCGAGGGCAACCCCTGCCTGCGGCAACATGCACAATCCTAGATTCATCTGAATCGGGGGCGGGCAATGCGCGAGACGTGCCCCCAGATACGTCGTTGCCCATTTTGCCAGATTCCGGCTACAAACATAGACGCCCCCCAACAACAAAACCGTAGGACGCGTGAGCAAGGATAGCTGCAATTCGCTCCCGGCCAGCACAAAAAACAGCGCATAAATCGGAGGAGTGAGTGGCTCTAACATACGAAAAATCCGATGGTGGCGGGCCGACAGATTGATCATGACAGCTCCCGCGACCATGTTCATCAGAAGAGGCGACAGATGAAACACGATGGCAATGGCTGTGCATAAGCAGGTAACACCCAAAACGATCAACAAAATCTCGTTGGGATGGTTTTTTCGACATACCGCCAAATGCAGAATCGTTCCCATAATGAGCCCGCCAACAATCGACACCACAACTTCCACTACGGCCGCCCAGAACAAACTCCCCGGACCAGCATCTCCCCCAACCCATCCCAGCATGCCGGCTGCCAGGGAAAAGCAAATCCCAAACAAAATAACAGCCCCTGCATCGAGCAGAGCAACCACTCCATATAGACAATCGACAAAGAATCCTTTTGCACGCAACGACTGCACAATGGCAACAACCACGGCTGGAGACGACGTCGTTGCGATGGCAGCAATGACCATCGCAAACGGAAGCGCAAGCCCAGCCAACCTCATCGCCCCGAATACAACGGCAAACGTGCCCAACAATTGTATGACCGAGATCCAGACAACGGTCTTCCCCATCCGCCGCAGCTTCACAAGCGAGAACTCGCTGCCAATGGTCAAGGCAATCAGGCCCAAGGCAATTTCGGTAATCATTTTCATCGAACCCGTCATCTGCAGCGGCACCACTCCCAGCAAGCTATCCCCCAACATGACACCCGCCAAGATAAACCCCGTAATTTCAGGTAATCGAATCCGACGCGACAGAATACCGATACAATACCCCATCAGTAACATGACACCCACAGTAAACAATATGTGTGTACCCAGAATGGTTCGCAGCGCAACAAGATGTTGGAGAAAAGGGGGAGACATGTACATTCCTTCAAGTATATTGGGCCAGCGCCCACGCCGCATGCTCGCGAAGAATCAGATCTGCTCCGATCCGCATACGGTGTAATGCAGGCAAACTTTGTGCATCCTGCAAATTACCAGCCACAATGCAAGCATTTCTCTGCATGCGCCATAATCCTGTACGCATGATCGGAGTACCTGCAAAGCGTGCGGCAAACGCATCCTCGTCCATCGCAAGAATTTCAGATGGCGAAACACCAGGCCCCGCACGCCATGCCAGAAAATCGCGCTCTGTTGTAACCTGCTTGCGTAACTGAAACGGGCAAACCTCCTGGCACAAATCACATCCAAAAAGCCAGGCACCTACCGCTTTACGATACTCCGCCGGAATCGGTCCCTTATTTTCGATCGTCAGATAAGAAATACAACGACTGGCGTCGATCTCTCCAAAATCTGTAAGCGCACCTGTAGGGCATACATCGAGACATTTGCGGCAGCCCGTCGGGCAAGCACCATGCCGAGGCTCTCGCAGTGGTGTGGCAGGCCAATGGCGCGCGGATAAGATTTCGCCAATCACAAACCAACTTCCCAAAGCACTATGAATGAGCAGGGTATTACGACCGATGAAACCGGCACCGCCTGCACAGGCATAATAACGCTCATCTAATGGCAAAGCATCGGTATACCCCTTGAAGCGATCTTGCGGATAGCGATCCGTCAATTGGCGCGCCGCCCTGCGCAACCGATTACCAAGCACCCTGTGGTAATCGCGCCCCCAGGCATAGCGCGCAATACGCCCCTGCCCAACACCGCACGCGCCAGGCTGATAATAGGAAAGCCCTGTAACCAAGACAGACCGACACCCCGGCAATATCTGCGATGGGTCATACTTTCCTACAGCATGTCGTTCCATCCAGACCATATCACCATGCCGTCCGGCCTGCAGCCACGCTTGATATCTCGCAGTCGCGGCAGCGTCCGGCATGGCATCGGCAATTCCCAGCAGCGTCAAGCCGAGAGCGTCAAAAATACCAGCCACATCGTCAGGCACGGTTGGAGAGAATGGCGCCTGCGGCATCATCAAATCAACACCTTAGGCTTGTTCTGCTTTACGAGAAAGATGAATTGCGAGATCATTCCCATCATAGCAGACTTCAGACAAATCACTCATGAGTGCCACTAGATACAATTCATTGCTATTCTCCACTTCGCCCGCTAATTGCCAATAGTAATCCTCTAATTCAGGATTCCGCTCAGCGGACAATTTTTCGCGTAAGTCATCCAGCTCTTTGTCGCTGACCGTGACAGATTCAAATCGAAAAAACAGCTCATAGCCTGTCTCACACTTTTCCGTGGTAAAATAAGCTTTTACAGGATCAAATTTGTACATACAAACCGTCATCACTTCGTCAGCAATCTTAAGAACCTTTTTTAATTCATGCTTCATGCCTTATCCTCCTTTTTCAGGGAATTGATAATCGGCACCAGAAACGATGCCACAAAGCCCCCCGCAAAACCATTGTTGTATAAGTTCACCCCACCGTGCAATACCCCCACATTCATCACGATCGACAAATGGCAAAATCCCGCCAACACGCCAGCGAGTGCACCGAACTGCCCCGCGATAGGAGCAAGCGTGGTACCGAAAAGACCCGCAATGATCACCGGCGTGCTACCACCATCCCACACCTTTAACAAGGATGCCAGATACACTCCAAGCAAGACAGGCACGCAATTTTTCACGTGTTTACCAAAAGCCGCAAACCCGACAATCGTCAAAATCCCCCCAATGACGGGTCCATTGAAACGTCCATTCAAGGCGATCACAAAGAAAGAAGAGATGAGCCCCATGAACCCCATGTTAAAGATTGAAGACGGGACATCCCCAATGCGCATAAAGTCGCTAATCAGCCGGCCGGATGAAGCATGAATCAAGCGCATCTTTTCCGCGATAACGCGAGCACCAAGCCGATCGATCACATACCCCGCAAGCATGAGAAACACAAAGAAGCCTAACAACAGCACTTTCAGAAAAACGTCATATTGATCTGATAACCGCGACGTCGGAGCCACGGTGAAATCAAAACTACGCAGCCACGCAGTGAGAAAAGATCCGACAATCCCCCCTGTAAAACCGGTATTGTAGATATTGTAACCATCATGAAAGCGCAACATATGCGATGCTAGTGGTGGCAGCACAAACCCCGCCAGCACACCTAAGGCTGCACCCAAGGCGACCGCAATGCCCCCGGAAAGATGCGAACCAAACGCAATTGCACTGACCAAAGGCGCCAGAGTGGTACCAAACAGGCCCACGAGAGCATAATTACGCGTAGGCACGCCCTGCACCTTGGCAAAAAGTGCAATTCCGATGAAAATAGGCCAGATATTGAAAATATTCTTACCGAAAAATGCGAATCCTATGACCGTATAAACCGCAGCCACGAAAGGGCCGTTCAGCTCAACCCGCAACAAAGCCAGCAACACACAACAAATAATGCCACACAACCCCGCATTGACCAGCGTCGCGCTCAACCCACCAACATACAAATAGTCGTGCAAGAGAACACTGGGAGAAGCGATGATACTTCGTAACCCCTTCCAAACCGTGGCGGGAGAGGCACTAAAAAGTCCCACCAACAACAGCAATACAGGAAACACATAAATACCATATTGAAGCGTCTTCTTATAACGCAGTTCTTCGGATTGTGCTTTTTCCATGCCCCCCCCTTTTTTTACCCTTTCACGATCATTCCAATTTCACGATCATGTCGCAAAACAGGAAAATCTTGGCGTATTTGACCAACTTCTTCGAGATCCAGATCACACACAAGCAGCGCAGATGCATCTGCGGATGCCGTAGCGAGAACCTTTCCATCTGGACCACAAACCATCGATCTTCCCCCGAAAGTCACGGCACCTCTCTTACCACTGTAATTTACACCAATCGCAAAAGCCTGACTCTCCAAGGCGCGCGCCTGCAGTAACAACTGCCAATCGGCAATACGCGCTTCCGGCCAAGCCGCAGCGACAACAAAAATATCAGCACCCGCATGTGCGTATGCACGATAGAGTGCAGCGAATCGCAAATCAAA
This sequence comes from Kiritimatiellia bacterium, assembly GCA_007129405.1. GTDB lineage: Bacteria > Verrucomicrobiota > Kiritimatiellia > UBA8416 > UBA8416 > T3Sed10-140. Next base: position 1,928 of record SKVN01000072.1, on the reverse strand, counting down.
ACAGATCGATAAACCTACACAAAACGCATCCAGCTTGACAACAACAGGACTTGACCCTGCTACAAATATTGCATCCTCACACAAGGTCTCATGTGAAAACAAGTGCATCTTGCTGTAGTACGGCAAACTTCGCCCATCAGGCGAAAAAACCATGAGCGTATTTTGCTCTCCCGTTTCCTCTTTTTTTCGTAATCCCGCAAAAATCCACAACCGGGCATCTCGGGCCATATCTGCCAACGCAGCCTGATGCGAACTCGTCATCGCCGCACGGGTCTCCAAGTCATACCCACTATCTGACAATTCAGGAAATAGCACCCATGCACAGCCAGCAGCACATGCACGCGCCACAAAGCGTTCATAATGACTTGTTTCGAATGGGTCAATCGTATCAGCAGCTATCTGCGCAATCCCAATACGCATCGTCACATCTCCTCATCCTGACCATCATCTGGCAATACCGCATCAATCGCAGCACAGTGTGCATCCTCGGCAACGGCTTCGAACTTTGCACGATACGCATGAATCATCCCAATATATTGGGCAACCTCATCCCGCGTCACTTTACGCCCCTTGCCACCCGTTCGATACAGCGCATGCAGAATATCCGGTAAAGGCAGCAATTCCTCGATTTGACGCGCAGCCGTTGTGCGCCCATCGTATAACCCGACGCATCGCAAGACCGCAAGCATTTTGGAACAAAGCTGCGTGGTACACGTAACCGGGCGGCATTTCCGCAAACGGCATCCTTGCGCACCAAGCGCAGGGCATGGTCCGTTACCTGGCATTCGCCCCATCGATAAGGGCGTCAACTTATCATACCACTTACGGTCAAAATGAGACTGCACGGGATTCAAGGTGTCCCAGTGATCATGTATTTGGTTATCAATCATGCAACAGCACCACGACGCACGATCATCCCGCTTGCCAGCAGCATGTTCGCGTAATGTTTTGCGAGCACACCTGCCACATAAGGGCCCAAAAACGGAGAACAGCTTCCACAATGCACGCTCCACATCATGAAATTGTTGCAAATCGCGACTGTGAATCGTTGCCATGTCACACCTCGTCGCATCTCATCGACCGACGCCAAATACACCTTGACGATGCTCTGTGCGCTCCTGTTGAATCCGGCGTAACGTCGGATTCGTTTCGATGGCCAATCGGGCCTCGCTACCCCCATGCCGGATCGCGGCTCCAAGCGCCACCCCTGCAGCATCGAACGCATTACGCGCCGCATGTAATTCTGCTAACGCAATCCAACTTTCCCAAGCCTCGGGGTGCTGTTCCAAAAACCGCGAGAGAACAGCAGCAGCTCTATCATAATCTCCAATTGCACGTAGCGTAGCCAAAGCCTCGTGAAATGCTTGTGGAGGTGCATGAGGCGGTAGACGATCCAGTGCCGTTTGCACAACTTCTCCAGCCTGCGCATACATACCCGCTTGTACATATAACTGCCCTAGCGGAAGAAGCAAAAAGGCAGGCGAATCTGGATTCGTGGCAATACTCTCCGCCAACCCACGAAAACGATCCGTTTGCCCGCGCTGGCGGTAAGCATCTGCCAGCGAAAGAGCATCCTGCGCCGTGATGGTACCATCGCGTAACTGCTGTTCGAGCTCCAGCACACGTAAGTGCATACGCTCAAAATGATGGATTTGATCCAAAAAGTTCTCTGCACGCTCATTGGCCGGATCAAATGCAATAAAATTTTCAATCAACTCTTTGGCATCTTCGAAGCGGGTACGCCGCAAATATAGCTCTGCCAAACGAAAGTGTGCTTCCGGAGATAAGGGATACAGATCAAGAGACTCGCGAAACGCAATTTCTGCTTCACGCATCATGCCGCGATGCGCGTACAAACCAGCGATCGCACTGCGCAATTTGGAAAACGACTTCTGCCCGGGCACATCACGACGAAACATGGGGTGCGC
>SKVN01000025.1 GCA_007129405.1 Kiritimatiellia bacterium | reverse complement strand
GGCATTGCATGTTCTCGCAGCGTGTGGCGACTTCGCCTTCCATACGCACAACCGGTTCGCCACAATCGGGGCAATGCGTTGGCATTTGGAAGGGTTGGGTATCGGCTGGTCGTTGTTCTTTAATTACGCGAATGACGGCTGGAATCACTTCGCCGGCTTTTTCGATGATTACGGTGTCGCCAACCCGAATGTCTTTGCGGGCAATCTCGTCGGCATTGTGCAGGGTGGCCCGGCGGATCTCGGAGCCGGATAACAGTACGGGTGCTAGCTCTGCCACAGGGGTCAGGACACCGGTGCGTCCGACTTGGATCGTGATATCATTGATGGTGGTTTGCGCTTGCTCGGCGGCATATTTATAGGCACGGGCCCAGCGCGGGCTGCGCGCGGTGGTGCCAAGCTTTTGTTGGAGGTCAAATTCATTGACCTTGACGACAGCGCCATCGATTTCAAAAGCAAAGCTGGTTCGCTTTTGCTCTAATGCGTTAATGGCATCGACGACGGCATCTGGGGTTTGGCATTGAACGAGATAATCTGCTGTTGGCAGTTTCCAGTCTTTGAATTGCTGTAGAAGCTGGGCTTGTGTGGCGCACTCCCATCCGACACATTTCCCGATGCCGTAGAGTGCCGCTGCGAGAGGGCGCTTGGCGACCAGACCGGGGTCGAGAAGTTTCAAGGATCCCGCTGCCGCATTACGTGGATTTTTGAATGGCTGCAAGCCATTGCGGTCTTGCTCGGCAACGAGAGCGGCAAAGCCTGATTTGGGCATATAAATTTCGCCGCGGAATTCGAGGATTTCGGCATCATGCGCGATTCTATGGGGGATGTTGCGAATGGTTTTGATGTTGGCGGTAATGTCGTCGCCTGTTTGTCCGTCACCGCGGGTGATAGCTTGTGTGAGAATGCCGTTCTCGTAGCGCAAGCTGATGGCGACTCCATCAATTTTGGGTTCCAGGGTAAAGTCGATTTGGTCTTGGTCGCATAGTTTGAAGAGTGTGCGCATCCAGTCGGTGATTTCGTCCATCTTGTATGTATTGTCGAGACTCATCATGGGGATGCTGTGCTGCGCGGGTGCAAAAGACGTGAGCGGGGTGCCGCCGACGCGCTGCGTGGGTGAATCTTCTGTGACTAGCTCGGGGTGTTCTGCTTCCAAATCTAGCAGTTGGCGGAATAGTGTATCGTACTCGCCATCGGAAATGTCTGGTGTGGCATCCACATAATAACGCTGGTTATGGTATGCAATTTGCTCGCGGAGTTTGATGATTTGTTTGGCCGCATCCATTGTTGTCTTGCCCGTTATTACCGTTGCGTAAGTATTTCGATTCGTTCCTGCGCAAACGCTGTTACGACATCTGCAAGGGGTCCCATTTGGGATGCCTTTTGCAGGGCTGTCTCGTAGTCGGCACCTTGTAGGGCGACGAGCACTTCCCCGTAAGGAGCATATGGGTTGGCAGTTTGTTGTATGAGAAGTAGTTGGTCTGGATAGGGCAAGAGAGAAAGACGAAATGAAGTCGGCCGCATGATACTGCTGGAGCCGGTTTGTGTAAGGCGCATAGCGTTGACGGTATCTCCAGCCATGTTTTGTACTTGAATCGTTGCTGTTTCTCCCCCGATTCGCAGGTCAATGGTTCGTTGTGTGTACCGGTTAAGAGCGTCACGCATCATGGCATCCGGCATATTCTGGGGCAGCATGAATTCCGAGATCAAATCCTGTCGCAAGCTGCTTTCGATATGCTTTTGGCTATCTGCCCAAAATTGCAAGGCTTGTTCGTACTGTTGTTGGATCAGAAGCGCGAGGAGATCCTGTTTGGTTTGTTGACTTTTCGAGATGGTGGGTGCGTCTCGTTCTATCGTGGGGATTTCGGCGATGGCATCCTGCTCCTGCGTATGATCTGATGGGTGAAGATCCTCGGGGGTGTGCGTTTCGGCGTCTTTTGTGGCCGTATGCATCGGTGGAGGGGGCGGGGCTGGTTCTTGCAACGAGTTGAGATAAGGTTTCAGTAGTAAAAGCCATAAAAGAGACAGGACGGTGGCTGCGCGAGCGAGCCGCAATGTACGGATCAACCAGTCGGGTAACCGGTGCGTTGGTGGGGTGTTTGCGGTAATCTGTTTTGCATGCGTTTTATGTATCTTGATGACTTTCTTGTGCCCTGTGGAGATTTTGCCTGCGCTGGCAACGGTGCTTGCGGAACCGTTGGGCAGTTTGATTATGACCATGCGTCCTTCTGCCAATTTTGTGGCATCATGATACACTGTGTTCCAGTCGGCGAATCGGGCTTCTGGTTTTTTCATCATGAGTCGCGCCACAAATTGGCAACAGGAGAGGGGGATATGGGAGTCAAAATCTTGTGGCCACGGTAGTTGCTGGTTGATCTGGGCGTCGAGAACTTCTTCCACGGGTAGCCCGTCAAAAGGGATTTTGCCTGTTAGCATGTGATAGAGGGTTGCGCCCAGGCTGTACATGTCGCTAGCGATCGAGACATCTGCAGATCCTTGGGCTTGTTCGGGGGACATGTAGTTTGGTGTGCCCACGATGAATTCCGAAGCGGTTTGGTTGGACTCGAAATTACGGCGTCTTGCCAGACCCAAGTCGGCCAGTTTTACGCTGCCATCGTCTTCGATAATGATATTTTCGGGTTTTACATCCCGGTGGATGATGCCCGCAGAATCCCACGCGTTGGCGAGCGCATCTGCAATGGCAGCCGTAATTTGCATGGCTTCGCGCGGGTGCATTTTGCCACTGGCTTTTATATGCTCTGCGACGGTTCTTCCGGGTACGTATTCGAGAACGATGTAGGCTGTATGATCGAGATGCCCGGTATCGTATACTTGAATGATGTGTCGGCTGCGCAACTGGGCTACAGATTGGGCTTCAGCTAAAAAGGCGTCGGCCTCCTCGATTTGCTTCCATAGTTCGGGGTGCATCACCTTGATCGCGACGTCACGATCTAGTGACTCCTGCCGGGCTCGCCAAACCGTGGCTGTGGAGCCAGTGCCGATTTTTTCCAAAATCGTATAACCGGGTATTTCAAAAACTTCAGACAAAGCTGTCTCCATGTGCATGTTGAAAACAATCCTGCGTCGACAGTATACGCATATAATATACCTTCCAAATGTTATGCTATAGCGTATATGGTATTTGATCTCAATGATATTTAGCCTTGGCGAGATAATCGGTGCGAATCCCGCACGTTTAGGGCTGCATTTCGTTATCTGGTTTGTGGTATGTGTCAAAAAGACGCGCTGGCGGTTACGGTTTTTGTTTGGTCGTGCGCCAATATGTCGCGCATATCGTGTATTTTTGGGTTTGGATGAGATGGTATGGATTTTGCTGTATCCTAGACGCGGAGGTGGAATGATGGATTTACAGAAATTAACACAGCGTGCACAGCAAGCAATTCAGCAGGCACATGCCCTTGCATTGCGTGAGCACCATCAGGAAGTGGATGGCGAGCACTTGTTGCTGGCTTTGGTTCAACAGGAAGATGGTTTGGTGCCGCGCCTTTTGGAGAGGTTGGGTATTACATGCAGTGTTGTGCGTGCGCGCCTGGAGGATGAGTTACAGCGCCGTCCTCGCGTGAGTGGTGGCGCTACCGAGGCTGGCAAGGTTTATGTGACGAACCGCTTGAATGCGTTGTTGGTGAAGGCAGGTGATGCGGCGGATCAACTAAAAGATGAATATCTGAGTGTGGAGCATCTGTTATTGGCGTTTGTTGACGAAGGGCAGAAAACGGCGGCGGGCAAGATTTTGACGGATGCAGGGGTAAAGCGCCAGGAGTTGTTGTCGACACTGAAAGAGGTGCGTGGGAATCAACGCGTGACGAGCGATAATCCGGAAGGGGCCTATGAAGCGTTGAGCAAGTATGGTGTTGACCTGGTCGCCTTGGCACAACAAGGCAAGTTGGATCCCGTAATTGGTCGGGATGGGGAGATACGTGCTGTCATTCGGATTCTTTCGCGCAAGACGAAGAACAATCCTGTTCTCATTGGTGAACCGGGGGTAGGGAAGACGGCCATTGTGGAAGGGTTGGCGCAGCGGATTGTACGGGGAGACGTTCCTGAAGGTCTCAAGGATCGGATGATCTTTGCTTTGGATATGACGGCGTTGATGGCAGGGGCTAAATATCGCGGTGAGTTTGAGGAGCGCTTAAAAGCGGTGCTGGCAGAGATCAAGGCGGCGGAAGGGCGCATCATTTTGTTTATTGATGAGCTGCATACCATCGTGGGTGCGGTGCGCACGGAAGGTTCCACGGATGCAGGTAACATGCTCAAGCCTATGTTGGCGCGGGGTGAGTTACATTGTATCGGAGCGACGACACTGGATGAGTATCGTAAGCATATGGAAAAGGATGCGGCGTTGGAGCGTCGCTTCCAGCCGGTTTTGGTAGATGCTCCGACAGCAGAGGATACGATTTCGATTTTGCGTGGTCTCAAGGAACGGTTTGAGGTGCACCACGGAGTGCGCATACAGGATGCGGCCTTAGTTGCTGCGGCCATGCTTTCGGATCGCTATATCAGTGATCGTTTTCTGCCGGACAAGGCCATTGACTTGATGGATGAGGCCTGCGCATCGATTCGTACGGAAATCGACTCCATGCCGAGTGTGTTGGATGAGATGAGTCGCAAGGTAATGCGTCTGGAGATCGAAGAGACGGCCTTAAAGAAGGAGAAGGATGCCGCCAGCAAGGAGCGTCTGGATTTGTTGCGCAAGGAATTGGCGGATTGCCGCGCCGAAGCGGATGCCTTGCGGGCGCAATGGGAGAAAGAGAAAGAGGCGGTTAGCTCGTTAAACACATTGCGCGGGACCTTGGAACGGGCGCGACAGGAAGCGGATGAAGCTGAGCGTGCATATGACCTGGATCGCTTAGCACAATTGCGGCATGGAACGATTCCCAATTTGGAGCGAACCTTGGTAGAGCAGGAAGCGCAATTGCGGGAACAGGAAACTTCCTCGAGTTTGATTCGGGAAGAGGTTACGGAAAATGAAATTGCCGAGGTGGTATCGCGTTGGAGTGGGGTTCCGCTTATGCGTCTGCTCGAAGGTGAGCGTCAGAAATTGTTGCATTTGGATCAAACGCTACATGAGCGCGTGATCGGGCAGGATGAGGCTGTTGATTCGGTTGCAGATGCGGTCTTGCGGGCACGCGCCGGGATCAAGAATCCGAATCGTCCGATTGGCTCTTTTCTGTTTCTCGGACCTACCGGTGTAGGGAAGACAGAGCTTGCGCGCGCATTGGCAGAGGCTTTGTTTGATGCTGAGGATAGCATGGTTCGTATCGACATGAGTGAATACATGGAGAAACACACGGTTTCGCGTCTGGTGGGTGCTCCTCCGGGATACATTGGTTACGATGAAGGTGGGCAATTAACCGAGGCTGTACGGCGAAAACCGTATTGTGTTGTATTGCTGGATGAGATCGAGAAGGCGCATCCGGATGTGTTTAATATTTTGTTACAGATTCTGGATGATGGTCGCTTAACGGACAATCAGGGCCGGACGGTAAATTTCAAGAATACGATTGTCATCATGACATCGAATCTGGGGTCGACGTTATTGCTGGATGGGATCGATGCAGCTGGAAATTTGCAGGAAGCGACACGGACGGAAGTATTGCAGTTGCTGAAAACGCATTTTCGTCCGGAATTTCTAAACCGGGTAGATGATACGGTTTTATTCAAACCGTTGTTGCAGGGAGAAATCGAACAAATTGCCGGTTTGTTGATTCGTGAACTGGCTGGGCGTTTGGAAGAGCAGAGTTTGGGGTTGGATGTGACGCCACCGGCTTTGGCTTTTCTGGCGCGTGAGGGATTTGATCCGGTGTATGGAGCCCGTCCCTTGAAACGGTTTATCCAGCAAGAGCTGGAAACACCCATTGCGCGCAAGCTGATTGCGGGTGAGGCGTTGCCGCATGGAACGATCCGGGTGGATGTGGAAGGCGGTACTTTGGTTATACGTTCTGAGAACCCTGCGGAATCCTAGGGAGCGGGCTAGCTACTGGCGGGTGTACATATTGGATGACAGGTTTGGTTCGTGCCAAGGGATGCCGTTGTACGAAGCGCATGATTGCCGGGACGGTGGGTGCTTGATCTCCTATGACCCACTGCGCCTTGCCGGGAAGTTGCAGGCGCGTATGCAGACGTTCATAGTCTGGACTAGCGATGAGCGTGTTGTCTGGTAGTTCGATGTCTGCCAAGGCATCCACAGGCAGGCATTGCATGGCTGGTGGTTGCTGCTCGGCGTCGCGATTCCATTGGTATAGCCAGATGTGATTGCGGCGGGCGTCTCCGCACACCACAACGGACGATGCATGTGGGTGTGTCTCTTTCACGACTTCGAACAAGGCATGGGCGCTACAAATGCCCCAGACTTCGCCGCCAGCAGGGAGCTGGAGTGTTTGCGCAACCGTTACGGATACGCGCAGCCCTGCATATTGTCCAGGGCCACAGCCTACCAGAATAGCATCCAGTTTTTGCAAGGGGATGGCGGCCGTATGGCAAAGCTCTTGTATGTTGGCAACGAGGGTTCCTGGATTGCCGCGTGATGATGGCCAGCCTATCTGCTGCAGACATTGATTCTCGCGCACAAGACCGATGACCGCCTGCGTGGTGGAAGCATCAATTACAAGAAGGATTTGCTTGGTGCTGGGTGATCTCACAATGACTTTGTATATTCTGGTTTAATGGTGAGGATACCATCTCGCAAGGCTTCGGTTAAGGTTTTCATCCATGCGGGGTCCAGCATGTTGGCCAGATCCGTAGGGTTTGACATGAAACCGATTTCTATGAGAACGGCAGGGCAGGGGGCATCGCGCAGTACGGCAAAGCGTTCACGTTTGACCCCGCGATCAAAGGTGCCGGTTGCCCGGATCATGGGGCGTTGCAGTGCATCTGCCAAAAGTAGGTTTTGCACATCGAAACGATTGGCGGTCATGGATTGCTGATATGGTGCCGGTGTGTTGGATGTGCCGGGGAAATTCGCGGCGGGAAGAATAAAGGATTCGATACCTGCAGCCATGCCGTTTGCAGCTTGATTGGCATGTATGCTGATAAAAATGCTGGCGCCTAACTGACGTGCGAGGACAGGGCGATCTTCGAGCACAATAAAGGTGTCATTGGTGCGCGTGAGTTTTGCGCTAATACCAACATCTTCCAGTTTGGTCTGCAAAAGCAATGCTGCATCTAGGACAATATCTTTTTCCTGATGTTCATCGACAATCGCACCGGGGTCATGGCCACCATGACCGGGATCGATTACGACTACAAATGGTCGTTTCGCAAGAGGGGGCGGGATTTTGCTTAAGAGGGGGGCGAGGGTATTTTCAAGATCTACGTTGGTGATTTTCCACTCTTCTTCGCGATACACGAGGGGGCCATTCATCCAATATAGGGCATCATTGATTTCCAAACGCCGTAACCCTTCGAACAGGCGTAATTCTTCTCTTGGGGTTACGACATGCGCTTCTCCTTCGTCGCTGTACTGTATCGATATAACTTGTGTGTGGTTGGTTAGATCGAGAAGTGGACTCCAGATAATCGGATGTGGCTCATTCGATGCGCCAATGTACACACAGGAGCATAACAGTATGATGGATAGATGTTTTAGCGGTTTGAAAAACATCGCGCTATATTATGGGGTATTGATTTCGGTTGCAATCAGTTTCAAGCGGTCGGTTTTTGTACGGAGAAGCGGTTTGCATAGAGCCCGTGCGCCTCAAAAATCAATTCGAAATCTGTTTTTTCGGCGATTGTTGGTTGAAAGGGTTCGCACGGGCGCAGGGTATGGTGATGTTCCAGATGTTGCTTGGCGACAGCGGCGTAGTCCACATTATCGGTTGCAAAGTGGAGTTTGCCGCCGTGCTGCAACTTTTGGCATGCCAAATCCAGAAAGGCGGGTTGCATGAGTCGGCGGTTGTGATGGCGGCGTTTGGGCCATGGATCCGGGTAAAATACATACAACGTTTGAATGGCACCGTCGGCAATCATGTTTTCCAGAATGAATGTGATTTCAGCTTTGACGAGGCGAACATTCTGCAGGTTGGCCCTTGCTGCTTTACGCGCCACTTTCTGGACACGATTGTTTTGGCGTTCGATGCCGATAAAATTGACAGCCGGGTTGTTTTGGGCGCGTGCAAGCAGGAAGCGTCCTTTGCCGCTCCCTGCATCGATTTCCAGCGGGTTATGGTTGCCGAATAAGCGGGGGGTTCGCCATGGGGGGAGTACGGGTGCTGGCAGGGTCAGAATGAGGTTGGTGTAGGGTTGCGGGGCTTGAATCATATGTGTTTCATGAACCGAACAGGCGTTGCCAAATGCTTTTTCTGCCGGATTTATCCATAGCTTCTTCAATAAAGGGTAGCGCAAAAATCTGGAATCGATCGCCGGGTATATTAGCAGGCACCTTGCGAATGGCTATCGCAATACCGCTTTTACCAGCCTCTATCATGCGGTTAAATGTGGCGGTGTTGTCAGAACGTTTTTCGGCAAGTTTTTTGAGTAAGGGCATTAAGTTTCTTTCGATGTGGTGGCGCGCTTCCCAATCGCCCTTTTTTGCTGCCCGGATACTGTTTTCTAATGCCTGATTGCGGGCCGCCACACCTGTGGTTGCTTTGTCGTTGTTGTTTGCTGATAACGGTATTTTCATATTGCCCCCGGTCAATGTGATCTAGACAGCTATGCATATAGCAATTGCGTTTTTATATTGCGAGCCTTATTGCACGGGGTTGCGCGGGTGCGTGATGATCGGGCTTGAATCGCGTCCGTATTGTCGGGTAGGCTGCGTACATGAAAAAGTTTATCGATGACGATTTTTTGTTGGATACGCGCACGGCGCGTACGTTGTATCATGATTATGCTTCTGATCAGCCGATCATTGATTATCATTGTCATTTGCCCCCTGTAGAAGTGGCGGAAAACAAGCGTTGGGAAAATCTTTCCCAAGTCTGGCTGTATGGGGATCATTACAAATGGCGTGCCATGCGTAGTAATGGTGTTGCGGAACGCTATTGCACGGGTGATGCAACAGACCGTGAGAAGTTTGATCAGTTTGCGTCGAGCATGCCGTATTTTCTGCGGAATCCTCTTTATCATTGGTCGCATTTGGAACTGGCACGATATTTCGGCATGGATGATGTCTTGCTTTCAGCCGAAACAGCGGATGAAGTGTGGTCGCGATCTTTAGATGTGTTAGCGCAGCCTGGTTCATCTGCGCGTGGTTTTATGCAGCAAAGTAATGTTGTGCTGGTTTGCACCACTGATGATCCGACGGATACATTGGAGCATCACAAAGCCGTACTTGCGGATGCGAGTTTTGGTACGAAAATGCTGCCGACATGGCGCCCCGATAAAGTCTTCGCTGTGCAGCGCCCAGACTTTTTCAATGCGTGGGTCGATACGCTGGCTTCGCAGACGGAGTTTGCGATTGATAGTGTAGAGGCGCTTTTGTCGGCTTTGCAGAAACGGCATGATTATTTTCATGCTGTGGGGTGCCGACTTTCTGATTACGGTTTAGAAACGGTTGTGGGAGATCCTGTCGACGCGAATACAGTAGAGGCCATTTTCAGGAAAGTTCGTGGTGGCGAGGCTGCAACAGATCAAGAGCGCTGGCAGTTCCAGTCGGCACTGCATGATGCTTGTGCGCGGATGGATGCGGCCAGTCATTGGACGATGCAAATTCATTTTGGTGCCATGCGGAATAACAACACGCGATGTTTCCGCGCTTTGGGTCCTGATACAGGGTTCGACAGCATTGGTGATTGGCCGGTTGCGCATGGGTTGTCGCGTTTTCTGGATCGGCTGGATCAAGATGATGCGTTACCCAGAACTATATTATACACATTGAATCCAAGAGATAATGAAGTGGTCGCTACCATGCTGGGTAATTTTATGGATGGGCGTACGCCGGGTAAATTGCAGTTTGGTAGTGGTTGGTGGTTCAATGATCAGCTTGATGGAATGCGTCGTCAGATCGATGCTCTATCGCAATTGGGATTGTTGCGTCGCTTTGTGGGTATGCTGACGGATAGTCGTTCGTTCCTCTCCTACACCCGGCATGAATATTTCCGTCGGTTGCTGTGCAATATGCTCGGGTCGGAGGTTGAGAGCGGCATGCTCCCGCATGATCTGGAGCTGATTGGTTCTATGGTGCAGGACATTAGCTACCGTAATGCGGCTCATTATTTCGGGTTCGAACTGCCGGATGTTGCATCGGTCTCGTAAGGGCACTTGGGCGGACAAGATGATGCAGGGGTGAAACTTCTTACCCTTACTCGCGCACACTTGATCGTTTACACTTAATCGGAAGTCCGTGCTCATAATGTCGAGTAAGTGTAGGCAAGTAAGAGTAGGCGAGTAAGTGTTCAAACATTGAAGTTACAACCTAGCCGCGCCCACATAGTTTCCCGCATGAGAGGTGAAGTTACAGTATCTTGTTGCAAAGTTTGACGCTACAAAATTGCGCCCTTATCTACTCTGTATATCACAACCTGTGGTAGTTTTTGTTTTGTTGTCTCACAACAGGTAGAGGTAACCTGTCTTCCTGCGTGGCTGTTTTCTTTTTTGCGGAATGTACAGTTTGCGGCAGAAATTGGGGCTTTTCCCATGATTGCACATTCGGTGATAGAAACGCCGTTTTTTTTCCTTGCGATAACTATGGGTGGTGGTACTTACTTGCTCGAGACACTAAATGTGGTATTTTTTGTTAGGGCTGCATAAACACTTGAAAAGGAGAGGGTTACATGCTGGAAGTCAAAGAGAGAGTTGAGCGTGAGGTCGAAGGAACCGAAACAAACGTGCGTGAGATACGAAACGCAGCAGCAAGCCGTAAAAGCGCAACGCGTGCCGAGCCTGCGCGTGGGGTAAAAGTGACGCGTGCTTTCACGGATAAAGCGGGTGACCCATTTGCTGGCATTGCTTGGGAACGACGTCGGGCCGAAATTAGTGATGGTAAAGGGAAAAAGGTTTTTGAACAGGATGGTGTGGAAGTTCCGAAGTCCTGGTCGATGTTGGCGACCAATGTGGTTTCCTCGAAGTATTTTTACGGTGCGATGCATACGGATGAGCGTGAGTATTCGGTTCGCCAGCTGGTGCATCGTGTGGCACGTACGATTGCTGACTGGGGATTGAAAGATGGCTATTTCGCGACAGCGGAAGATGCTGATGTGTTTTACGAGGAATTGGCCTTTTTGTGTGTGAATCAGTTCGGCTCTTTTAATAGTCCCGTTTGGTTTAATGTTGGGTTGTACGACATATACGGGCACACAGCCCCCTCGACAAGCAGCTATGCATGGGATGCAACGACCGGAAAATGTGAATTAGCGGGGGATACCTACAAACGCCCGCAGGCTTCGGCGTGTTTTATTCAATCGGTCGATGACAACATGGAAGATATCATGCGTTTGGCCTCCACGGAAGCGATGCTTTTCAAGCATGGTTCGGGAACCGGCACCGATCTAAGTACCCTGCGAAGCAGTCATGAAAAACTTTCGGGTGGCGGCACGCCCTCGGGGCCCTTGAGTTTCATGCGGGTGTATGATCAGGTGGCTGGTGCGATCAAGTCTGGCGGGAAGACGCGTCGGGCGGCCAAGATGCAGAGCTTGAAGATCCATCATCCGGACATTGCCGATTTCATCAATTGCAAGTTGCGCGAGGAGAAGAAGGCCTGGGCATTAATTGATCAAGGTTATGACGGTTCGTTTGGTGGCGAGGCCTATGACTCGGTCATGTTCCAGAATGCAAATACGTCGGTGCGCGTGACCGATGATTTTATGTCGGCGGTTGAGAATGACGGCGAGTGGCAGACACGCGCCGTGATTTCCGGTAAGCCTGTACAGACGCTCAAGGCGCGTGATCTGATGCAGCAGATCACAGAGGCTGCGCATGTGTGCGGGGATCCCGGATTACAATATGACAGTACCATTAATCGTTGGCATACGTGCAAGGGCAGCGGTCCCATCAATGCCAGCAATCCCTGCTCGGAGTACATGTTCCTGGATGATAGTGCTTGTAATCTGGCTTCGATTAATCTGATGAAATTTGTCGATGATGAGGGAAATTTCCAGGTTGATCGCTTCAAGCAGGCCGTCCGGATTTTCATTATTGCGCAGGAGATTCTCGTGGATAGTGCCAGCTATCCGACTGAACAGATTGCCATGAATTCGCATTTATACCGTCCCTTGGGGCTGGGGTATGCGAATCTGGGTGCTTTGTTGATGCGCTTAGGGTTGGCGTATGACAGTGATGCAGGTCGCGCCTACGCGGGGTCGGTGACCGCTCTGATGACAGGGCATGCGTATGCGGTGAGTCAGGACCTGGCATCGGTACAGGGACCCTTCGATGATTGGCAGGATAATAAGAAAAGCATGGCAGAGGTGATGCGTATGCATCGTGACGCTGTGGACAGCATCGATCCCAAGCTCGCCCCCAACAATATTCGTGCAGCGGCACGCGATTGCTGGGAGCAGGTGGTAAACCATGCTAGCAAAGGTTTTCGTAATGCGCAGGTGACGGTGTTGGCCCCAACCGGCACGATTGGGTTTATGATGGATTGTGATACGACCGGTGTGGAGCCGGACATTGCCTTGGTCAAATACAAGCAGTTGGCCGGTGGCGGGATGATGAAGATTGTAAACCGGACGTTGGGTCCTGCTCTCACAAAGCTGGGATATACAACGGATGAAACCGAAGCCATTGTGAAGTATGTGGATGCCCATGACACGATCGAGGGAGCGCCAAATCTGAAGCTGGAGCATTTACCTGTTTTCGATTGTGCGTTTAAACCGATGAAGGGCGAGCGCAGCATCCCTTATATGGCGCACTTGCGTATGATGTCGGCCGTGCAGCCTTTCTTGTCAGGGGCTATCAGCAAAACGGTTAACTTGCCGCAGGAAGCCACGCCCGGGGATATCATGCAGACGTATATGGAAGGGTGGAAGCTGGGACTCAAAGCGGTGGCGGTTTACCGTGATGGTTCCAAACGCACGCAACCTCTATCGACGAACAATGGCGATAAACCTTCGCATCAGGCCAAGGGAGAAGAAGATGAGCAAGTCTTGAACGAAGCTCGTCGTTCTCCCTTCCGGCGGCGGATGCCAGCCACACGGAATTCCTTGACGCACAAATTCGAGGTAGCCGGGCATGAGGGATATTTAACGGTTGGCATGTACGAGGATGGTAGTCCTGGTGAACTGTTTATTACGATGGCGAAAGAGGGAAGCACGGTCGGTGGAACCATGGATGCGTTTGGTACGGCGATATCGCTCTGCTTGCAGTATGGTGTGCCTGTACGGGAGTTGTGCCAGAAGTTTGCGCATAGTCGGTTTGAGCCAAGTGGGTTTACGAAGAATCCCGATATCCCCATGGCCAAGTCGCTGGTCGATTATATTTTCCGCTGGTTGAACATTACGTTTCCGGATGGACACTTCAGCGGGGGGCGTCAAGTTGCGCAGCCTCGTGAGGCGTCGCGTCCTGCCGCAGGTCCGGTTACGGCAGAAGCACAGCGTGTGGATGATCAGTTCGAGCATTTCACGGAAGATGCCCCGGCTTGTGATGTTTGTGGTTCGATAACGGTGCGCAATGGCGCGTGCTATCGCTGCTATAACTGCGGCAGCTCGATGGGCTGCTCGTAAGTAATGGGTAAAATTGTGGAGTGGCGTTTTGGCTTGGGTTGTGGGTGGTGCGCTGGCCCCGTCGCTTCGCTCCCCCCAAAGCGGTAAGTTCGCCTCGCTCGTTACCGCACTCCATATTGGGTTGTGGTGGATATGAAGTGCCGCGATTGGAATCGCCGCTTTGGGATTGCGCGTAGCGCGAAGGAGGAAACCGGAATTCTCACGCGTTTGTGTCCATAATTAGAATGGCTGGTGATACGCGTTGCTCTTTTCGATTCTGCTTGCTATGCATTATTGTTATAACTAATGTTATTACATGGCCTACAAGACAAAACTACGTAAAATTGGCAATTCGCTCGGGATTGTGATTCCAAAAGGTGCCTTGCAGTCGATGAAAGTCGCGGAAGGAGATACGCTGTATATTACGGAAGCGCCCGAGGGAGCTGTGCAACTACAGGTATCCTCTCCTGATTTCGAGGAGAAGGCACGTATAGCAGATTCGCTGATGAAACGATATCGTAATGCGTTACGAGAGCTTGCCAAATGAAGGAGCCTTGCTGGATTGATTTGGCGGATGTGCATGCGTTTCATCAAGCGATGATTGCCCAGTTTGGCGGCATCGCTGGCGTTCGGGATGAACACCTGCTCGACTCGGCGCTGCACAGACCCCGAAACCTTTATGCTTATGGAAGTCCCTCGCTATTTGAACTCGCCACAGAGTATGCATTGGGGATCGTGAAAAATCATCCATTTTTGGATGGTAATAAAAGGGCAGGGTTCATGGCTGCAGCCTTATTTCTAGAGTTGAATGACCTGCAATTTCACGCGCCGGAAGAAGAGGTGGTGGTTTACACGCTGGGTTTGGCAGCAGGGGAAATTGAGGGCGTTGACTATACTGCTTGGCTGAAGCGGTCTTGCTGTTGAGATGTGCTTTCCCATGATCCCACGGGGTTTACCCCAGTAGTGAAGGAAGTTGAGAGGCGGTAGCTTCCTAACGCAACGTTTCCTTCTACCGACACAAGGTCGGCGGGCGGCTTCTGCATATTACAGATGGCGCAGGAGGAAGGGCGTAAAGCGCCGTGCGATTTCCTCGACACCTTTTGCATTCGGGTGAATGCCGTCAGCCAGATTTAGCTCGGCTTTGCCGGCTACCCCTTCCAGAAAGAAGGGATACAGGGGAATGTTGTGTTTCTCAGCCAGATCGGGATAGATAGGGTTAAATTCTCTTCGGTAGCCCAATCCTAGATTCATGGGGGCTTGCATGCCAGCAAGGATTACTTGCACTCCTTTTTCTGTAGCGCGTGTAATCATATCATCAAGATTCTCACGAGCTCCTTGCGGAGGCAGCCCACGTAAAGCATCATTGGCACCTAATTGAATGATGAGGACGTCGGGTTCATCTTGTAGCACCCAATCCAAGCGAGCGCGTCCTGCGGCGGTCGTGTCGCCCGATACGCCGGCATTGATGACGGTGACGGGCCATCGCGCTTCCCGGAGGGCTTCTTGCAAGCGGGCGGGGAAGGCCTGCTCTGCATCGAGCCCGTAACCGGCCGTTAGACTATCGCCCAGAACCGTAATTTTCAGTGGCCGGGGTTCGCTGCTGGCCCGGCAGGAGAGCATGGGGATTGCCAGAAACGTAATGCAGACAAGATGTCGAACGAAGGGTATATATTGTGTTGATTTGCAAATACGGCCAAGGCGGTACATATATGGACTCCATGATTGAACTGGAAAATGTAAGATTGAGCCTAACGGGGGGTGGCGGCCCGGTCAATATTCTTCGCGGTGTGGATCTGCAAGCCAAGCGTGGCGAGACCTTGAGTATTGTGGGGCCATCGGGAGCGGGCAAAACCACGTTACTGATGGTCATGGCCGGATTGGAACGAGCAGATACTGGACGCATTGTGATTGCCGGAGAGGATTTCATGCGTATGGGAGAACAGGATCTGGCGCGTTTCCGGCGCAAGCAACTCGGGATTGTTTTTCAATCCTTTCATCTCATTGGGACGATGACAGCATGGGAGAACGTGGCTTTACCGCTGGAGTTTGCGGGCGAATCTTCGGCAAAAGACAAAGCCTTTGCCGCATTAGCGTCTGTAGGGCTGCAATCGCGCGTGTCGCATTATCCTGCACAGCTTTCAGGGGGAGAGCAGCAGCGGGTAGCGATCGCCCGTGCTTTTGTTGCGCACCCGGCTTTGATTCTTGCGGATGAGCCAACGGGGAATTTAGATCTGGATACGGGGGATGCCGTGGTGAAGCTTTTGTTTGCGTTGCAAGCGGAGTATGGCACCACGCTGGTGCTGGTTACGCATGATACAAAAGTAGCGCATCGCTGTGACCGCCAGTTGCATATGATTGATGGAAGTCTTGGTAGATAATGCATGCATCAAGTATCAGATTTTTCATGGATGGCTTGCGCATAGCCCGGCGCGAGATGCGTGGCGGGCTGCGCGGCTTCTGGGTTTTTCTTTTGTGTTTATTGCCCGGTGTGATTGCGGTTGGTGCCATTGGCGTTTTTTCTGCCGCCGTGCAATCAGGTTTGTTGCAGGATGCCCGTGCGATTCTCGGTGGGGATCTTGAAGTTCGACTCTTACATCGTGATCTTTCTGATGCAGAGCGGGCGTATTTCGAGGAATTTGGAAGATTGTCGCATGTCACAGAGCTACGCGCCATGCCGTACAACCCCGTATCGGAAACGCGTGTGTTGGCCGAGCTGAAAGCCGTCGATGATGCCTATCCGCTATTTGGTGATGTGGGTTTGGACCCAGAGATGCATCTAGGGAAGGCCTTGGCGCGAGATGCAAATGGCGTCTGGGGTGTCGTTGCGGAAGCAGGCTTACTGGAGCGTTTGGATCTATCGGTGGGGGATGTCATCGAGGTCGGTGAATTGTCTTTGGTTATTCGTGCTCGCTTGCAGCAGGAGCCTGATCGATCGTTAGCTGGTTTTACCTTGGGACCGCGTCTGATGTTGCATCATGGTGCTTTACAAGAGAGTTCACTGACAGGGGAAGAGAGTTTGGCCACGCGTCTGGTGCGTATCGCGCTCTCTGACGAGCAAATTGCGTCGCATGTTGTGGCTGCTATAGGACAGCAATACCCTGATGCTGGTTGGCGCATACGAACATGGCAACAGGCCGAGCCGCGTATTCGTGAATTCATGGAACGTATGACATTGAATC
>SKVN01000084.1 GCA_007129405.1 Kiritimatiellia bacterium | reverse complement strand
GGCACTCGGGTGTTCGCTTGATTGGCCATGGCACGTTTCTGATGGAAAACACAACCGTTTATGCGAATGAGCTGATCGGTTTGCGTGGGGACTATGGCAGCACTTGGCACGGGGATATTATCATTCGCGATTGCACCCTCGTGCCGCAAGGGCGTCGGCAAGGAGCATTGCATTTGATTGGCGGTTCCAATGATGGGCAGCATGATTTCGGCTATACGTGTTATATGCCCGAGCGTATCACGATCGAGAATTTGCATATCGATGACGCGGGTCGCGGTGATGGTTATCGCGGTCCGACGATTTTTGCTAATTTCAATCCGGCGTTCACGGATGATTCGTATGAGCAGCCGTTCCCCTATGTTGTGACGCGTGAAGTTGTTTTGCGTAATGTGACCACTGCCAGTGGCAAGCCGCTGCGTGTGAGTGACAATATGCACATGTTTAAGAATGTGTTGGTGCATCAATAATGGATCTTTGATACGTTTTGGAAGCTGTGACTGTATTGACCTCATTGACTGGGAGGAGAGGATAACATGACATACCAAAGATGGGTTTTGTATTTGTTGGTATGTGGTTTTGTGTTCGTTGGCAGTAGCTTGATTGCGGAGGATGCAGTGATGTCTGATGCGCCGAATGATTTGCATATTTATCTTTTGATTGGCCAGTCCAATATGGCGGGGCGGGCACCGTTGACCGATGACGTGTCTGGCGTTATCGAGAGATGTTATTTGCTAAATGGCCAAGACGAATGGGAGCCTGCCCAGAATCCGCTGAATCGGTATTCCACGATCCGCAAGGGGCTCGGGATGCAAAGATTGGGGCCTGGCTACGCTTTTGCCCAAGCGATGTTGGTGCAGGATGCGCACATCCAGATCGGTTTGGTGGTGAATGCCCGCGGGGGATCGAGCATCAGGGAATGGGCCAAGGGATCGAAAGCGTACGATGATGCTGTCCGGCGGACGCGCAAGGCCATGGAGCGCGGAGAGCTCAAGGGCATTATATGGCATCAAGGTGAGTCTGATTCGAGCGATGCGCAATACCTGGAAAAACTTGCAGCCCTGATTGTGAATCTACGTGCAGATCTTGATGCGCCTGGCCTCCCTTTTGTTGCGGGTCAGGTATTATATGATCCCGACACCCGTGCGCACACGAAACAGATTAATGAAATATTAGTAGAGCTTCCCAATGCAGTGCCATTTACAGGTTGTGTCATGTCGGATGGGCTGACGTCCTTCGATAATTTGCACTTCGATACCAGAAGCGCACTGCTTCTGGGAGAACGGTATGCCGAGGAAATCCTGCGTATCCTAACGTTGGAACAATAAATTGATTATGCATTCGAATCGCTCATAATAGTCATGGATGGTTTATATGAGATTGATGTTGGTTAGACATGCGGAGTCGATCGGGAACGCGACGGGGGAATATTCGACAGCAATTGCTGATTCGCTCTCGCCTCGTGGTCATGAGCAGGCACGTGCGTTGGCAGACTCGCTAAAAGCATGGAGTTTCGCGAAGATTATTTGCAGTCCGCTCGAGCGCACGCGGGATACGATCAAGCCTTATCTGGAAGCAACGGGGCAACGTGCGGAACTCTGGCCGCAAATTGCAGAGGCCTGCTGGCACGATGAACGCGAAGAGCCCGCTGTACGCTGGCGTCCGCAGCCAGCACCACCACTGCCGAAGGCGTACGCGGAACTATTTTACTATCGTGCTGATCATGCCGTGCGGCACACGGAGCCAGAAACATTCGGAGAGGGGCTTTGTCGAGTACATACGGCGGTTGATATGCTCCGGGAAATGTCACGACATACGGATGGAACGGTATTGATGATGATTCATGGACACTTTATTCGGGAGGTTTTGAATCTTTTTCTTGATACACGCAAGATCAATCCGTTTCATCATGCAAATTGCGGTATGACGCTTTTGGAGCATCAAGGGGTATGGGCGATGGAGTTTTGTAACCGTTTGATTTCTAGCGTGGACTCGATGGATGTGATAGGATGAGTTCAGCAGTTGGGGTGTTTAGATGATGCGGGATTTTATTTTGAACGTCGAACATTGAACGTCGAACGTCCAACATCGACTTGCTGGTTAGTTAAGACACTTGGGTGGCCAAGATGATGCATGATGAAACTTGTGGGTGTGTGCGCGGGAACGTTGTTCGTATTTGTCCCACATACCCACTTAATCACATACTTTTTCGCGTTTAGCGGTGAAGTTACAGCTTAGCCTCGGCCCCGAGCGTGCTCGGATAATGCGGTGGCGTAACTTGGTACAGTGCGCTGGGAGTTGGGTTGACGAGAACGGCGACGAGAACGGCGGACGATTTGTGCTTCGCTCCCTCGTTATCCGTTCTCGTCGCCGTTCTCGTTTGCCGAAATAGGGTGTGTATATTGTGTTGGTAGAAAAACGAAGCCACAATATATTGTGTATAAAACTGAAGTTACAACCTAGAAAGCAGTTAGTATTATGAGTGAAAAGAAGTTTCCGTTAACCACAGAGCAACTAGATGAACTTGGGGTGTCGTATCCTACCCCCTTTTATCTCTATGATGAAAAAGCCATTCGTGCGAATGCCAGAGAATTACTTTCAGCCTTTTCCTGGAATACCGGTTTTCGTGAATACTTTGCGGTCAAGGCAACCCCGAATCCTTATATCATGAAGATATTGGCAGCCGAAGGTTTCGGTGCTGATTGCAGCAGTGGTCCTGAATTGCGATTGTCCGCGTCGGTTGGGTTACAGGGGGATGCAGTCATCTTTACCTCGAATGATACGCCAGCGTATGAATATGAGCAGGCGCATGCGTTGGGTGCCATTTTGAATCTGGATGATATCACACATATTTCATTTGTGGAAAAAACGTTGGGCAAACTACCGGAAACCATTTGTTTCCGATATAATCCAGGCGCACTGCGTGAAGGCAATGCGATTATTGGACACCCTGAAGAGGCCAAATACGGCTTTACTCGCGAGCAAATCATCGAAGGCTATATGATGGCACGTGATAAAGGGGTTACGCGGTTCGGGCTGCATACGATGGTGGCGTCAAATGAGTTGAATGCCGATTATTTCATCGAGACAGCTCGTATGCTTTTTGTCTTGGCAGTAGAAGTGCAGCAAAAAGTAGGTATTCAAATTTCGTTCATCAACCTTGGTGGGGGGATCGGTATACCTTATCGTCCCGGAGAGCAAGCCGTTGATTTGGCGGCCGTAGGTAAAGGGATTGAGCAAGTTTACCAAGACATCATTGTGGCTAATGGTTTGGATCCGATTGCGATTGCCTTGGAATGTGGGCGGATGATAACCGGTCCGTATGGCTACCTTGTTTCCAAGGTTCGGCATGTGAAGCATACGTATAAGCATTATATTGGATTGGATGCATGTATGGCGAATCTCATGCGTCCGGGCATGTACGGTGCTTATCACCACATTACAGTTCCCGCTAAAGATGACTTGCCTTGCGATCAAATCTGTGATGTGACGGGTTCGCTCTGCGAAAACAATGACAAATTCGCGATTGACCGAACCTTGCCTCCAATCGAAGTAGGGGATTGGGTGATCATCCATGATGCTGGCGCGCATGGTCACTCGATGGGCTTCAACTACAATGGTAAGCTGCGTTGCGCGGAACTGTTGTTGCGTGATAATGGAGATATTGTCCAGATCCGGCGCGCCGAAACAGAAGATGATCTTTTTGCTACGTTGGACTTTGCAGGGCTCACAGATTTTGAAGTGTAAACCGTAGGTGCATACCCTCTCGGCTTCGAGATCACAAGAGGTCGACCAATGTGGAACATATTTCGTATGAGCATGTAAGATGCTCATCGTGGGGCTGTTTCCACACCGGCTGCGAGGCAGTGGGAGCGCTACAACACCTTCTTGCCAAGTGTTACTGCATCAAAGACGAAGCCGTCTCGTTCGAGTTTCCGAAGCCAGCGCAGTTCCCGGCGTCGCATTTGTTGCTGTTGGGATGGTGTTTCGTCCAGCCCACCATGTAGGTGGTCAAGGCCGTGTGCAATATAAAGCGCGAGTTCGCGGTGACAAGACCATCTGCTAGCGCCCTTTGCGCGTAATGCCTGCTGTAGGTTTACGATGATCTCTCCCGTGCAGCCGCCCTCTCCGGGAAGGGGTTCGTATCGCTGTGATATGACATCGGTTGTGGTATCCTTTCCAAAGTACGCCATGTGGGCTTCGCGTATGCCAGCATCATCTACTAGATGCATGTCCAATTGCACCCAGCTGACCTGTGGATTAAGCCGATGCGCGTGTGGCAGAAGTTGCAAAATCAGATTCCGAAGTGCGGTTTGTCGGATCGATATCTGTCTCTGCTGATTTAGGATTTGTATTTTCATGATTGCTGGGATAAGCGATACGCCCGTGTAGCATGTTGGCTAGCGTGAATACGAATGCGCGTTTCACTTTGTATAATTCCAGTAGCGTAAGTTCGCAAACATCAAGCTGTCCGTCATCCAGTCTTCGCCGCACGATGTCATCGACGAGATCTTCCAAATTTGCGGGGGTTGGTTTGGCGATGCAGCGAGATGCTGCTTCCACGGCATCGGCGAGGCAAATGATGGCCGAGGTTTTCGTTGAGGGTTTAGGGCCAGCATATCGGAACTGGCTATCATCCAATGGCTTGTTGTATATGTCATGCAGGGCGAGCTCTTGTTGCGAGGTGACCGCTTTGTGATGGAAACATTGCAGCACGGTGGTGCCATGGTGCTCCTGGATGGCCCGGTGCACGCAAGGGGGTAATTTATAGAGCTGCGCCATGCTCAACCCTTCTTTTACGTGCGATGTTATGATCAATGTACTCATATTGGGGTTTATTTGATCGTGTGGATTTGATCGATTAAACATATTTTCGGCAAAAAACTCGGGTTTGGTTAATTTTCCGATATCGTGAAAGTAAGCTGATATGCGGGCTTCTAATCCATTTGCACCAATGGATTCAGCGGCCGATTGTGCAATATTGGCTACGACGAGGCTATGGTGATAGGTTCCTGGTGCTTCGAGTGCGAGTCGCTGCAAAAGCGGGTGACCCAGATCCGAGAATTCCAGCAAGGAAATATTGGTGGACAGGTTGAAAATATGCTCTAACAAGGGCAACAATAGCAGCGCGACCAGTGCGGCAAGGAGCGCCGATACAACGGGTGCTGTTAGAATAAGAGCAAAGAGATCGAATCGAAGAACACCAAGGTGATTCTGGAATATGACCAGCATGGCGATAGGGACTTGGATGATTCCTGCAAGGAGGCATACCTTGGTCGCTTTTGATCTCGTTCGGATTTGCGGGGCCAGATGCGCAATGAGCATGGTAGCCAATGCTCCGTTAATCATAATCGGTAGACTACGGTTTGTATAGATCGATAAGATGCCGGTCGCAATCAGTCCAGCGGAAACCCCACCGTAAGATCCCAACAGGAGCGTTGCTAGAATCGGGACCAGAACGGTTGGCATAAAATAGGGGGTCACCATTTCCCATGGATGGGAAAGCCAAGTTCCAGCCGCATGAACCAATGTTGCATATATGGCTGATATCACAGCAATAAGACAGATAAGAATAACTCTGGAGTTGCGCAGGAGTGTGTGCTGGTGAAAGACCCACAGGAATAAGCCTGCCGTAATCCACAAGGCCCCTCCCAGTAACGCATCGCCAGCTAGCAGCATGATGCCAGCATGTGTTGCGGGCACGGAAGAAATAACGGTGCCGGGCATGCGTAGTACGATAAAGCTTATGGTCCAGGCAAGCAGGGCAACCAGAAAGGCTATGGTTGGGCGTTGCGCTTTTCTCTTGTTGAGAAAACGGTCTTTATCCGCCCGTCTGTGACGCTTGCGAACTTTGCGTTTTCGTTCTTTCGAAACCGTTGCAGTCATAATAATAAGTTTACGTTAAATAGGTTGCAAAAATCTCCGCGGGGGGATGATTTTCGAAATGTCTTTCGGGTATCAAGCGGTAGCCGTTGAGGGTAGCTCGCGTACCTCATGTCCGATTCGGTTTACGATTTCAGATATCTTTCGCACAATTTCTGCACGGTTTCCCGTGTGCTCAATGTAAATTCGTTGATTTGCCAAGTTTACAGAAATATTTGTAATTGTTGGGATCTTTCGTCCTGTTTTTTCAATTGTGTAAACACAGGACGGGCACCCAAATCCAAGCATTTCCATTTCTAATTTTTCAGTATCCATAGATTATTACTCCATCAAAATCGGATATGCTATAATACAAGGTTAGACCTCATATGTCAAAGTCTGCACAAAGGAAAGTATGGTCGGAAGGTTTTCCCTCCAACCGCGGTTCAAGGTCTATAAAGGCATTTCGAGCGCAGTCAGCCAGCGGCGGTGTGGCGAGTATATGATCAATGCGCCATCCCATGGCGCGTTTTGCCGCATTTGGTGTACGGTAGTCGAAAAACGTATACTGGCCAGGCTCCGGGTGGAACTTCCGAAAAACGTCCACAAAGCCCCATTGGAGTGTGTCTTGATACACGTTTCGCACGGTTTCATGGAAGCAGACATGGTTGCGTTGGCGTTCAGCATTATGTATGTCGATAGCTTCAGGAGCCACATTGAGATCACCGACCCAAACGACGAAGTCTTTTGGTGATACATGCTGCGCGAACCATTTTTTGAGGCGTTGGAACCAAGCAATCTTGTAGGCATACATGGGATGATCAATTTCGCGTCCTTGGGGCACATAGGTGTTGATTACGTGCAAAGATCCAAATTGTGCGTAGCAAAACCGCGTTGCGTCGGGTTGCGCGCCGTCATCAATACCAAATATGGTACGGTCGGGTTTTGATCGGGAAATGAGGGCCACGCCATTGTACGATTTTTCGCCTCGGAATGCCACGTGCCAGTCACTTTGCTCGAAAACGGCTGCAGGAAACTCTTGATCCTGCACTTTTGTCTCTTGAATACACAGTATGTCTGGATCGTGTTTTTTGAGCCATTGCAGAATAATTTGTAGGCGAGTGCGAATGGAGTTGGCATTGAAGGTTGCAATTCTCATTAGATTCTCCGGTACCGGTTAGAGGGTATCGGTGATATACCCGTGAAAAACATGTTGCGCAGGTCCTGTCATTTGCAGTTTGTTAATGTGCCCTGCCTCGTGTGAGACCGTGATGCGGAGTGTGTCTCCGCCTGCTGTATGGACTTGAACAGGTGATTGCGTGCGCTTGTTTAGCACGGATGCAACTGCAGCCGCCGCTACGCCAGTACCGCAGGCAAGGGTTTCCGCTTCTACACCACGTTCATAAGTGCGAATTCTCAGGGAACCATCAGACAGGATCTGAACAAAATCAACGTTCGTTCCTTCAGGTGAAAAACATGCATGTTCGCGAATGGCCTTGCCAAGACGAGGGAGGTCGATCACGGCAACGTTCTGGCAAATCACAATGGCATGGGGTACCCCTGTATCGGCGAAGTCATATTGGAATGTATCGTTTTCTATCGTTAGTGCCTGGTCGAGTTTCACGATGTTTGGAATTTGCATATCAAGTGTAACAGATGATCCGTCTACGAAGGCGTGAATGTGACCAGCACCTGTTGCAAAGCGCATTTGGGCGGGTGCAATCTCGTGCTCATATGCAAAGCGAGCAACACATCTGGCGCCATTGCCGCACATACTGGCTTCTCCGCCATCTGGATTGAAGAACACCATACGAAAGTGGTCATCGGGGTTGTCGGAAGGCTGGACCAGTATCAGACCGTCCGCACCAATTCCGGTATGCTGGCGACACCAGTTCTGAATGTCTTGGGAAGATGGGTATGGGGTGGCCGTATTGCATTGGTTCAGCAGAATAAAATCATTGCCTGCACCGTGCATTTTCCAAAAAGGGATTTTCATGATTCGTTGGATGTGGAGATGGGTTCGGCGCTATTATGCATGTGAATCCAATCTGCCATAATTTGCATGGCTTCTTCTTTTACGAGATCAGTAAATTGCTCTTTTACCTCTTCGTCATCCTCTGGGTCGGTAATACGCGCTTGATCCATAAGTTGGTTCTGGATTTCTGTTAATTCTCGCTCTGTACGCTGATGTTCCTGACGGGTTTCCAAGTGCAGGGTAATGTTCTGGGACTCATTCATATCCCGAATACGATCCAACATTTCGAGGTAGGCTTGGAAGCGGGGGTCATCAGAGCGTCTTTGCTCGGATAATTGTCGCAACGCTGGGATAATATCCTGCAGGTTTTCAAAAACGGAATACATGGCGGGCGAGACGGTCGACCACTCGAGAGGATTGTCGAGAAACTCTTCCCCAAACTCGGCTGCGTCAAATGCTGATGGGATGACAATATCAGGTGTTACGCCGCGTAACTGGGTAGAGTCTCCTGTGATGCGGTAGAAGAGAGCCGAGGTGACTTTCATCGAGCCCGAGTCGTCGCGCCGGCCCAAAGGTGTAACCGTTTGCACGGAACCCTTTCCATGTGTTTTAGAATCTCCCACAATAAGGGCACGCCCATAGTCCTGCAATGCTGCCGCAACAATTTCAGATGCTGATGCGCTGATACGGTTTACCAGAACAACGAGAGGCCCATTAAAAGCGACTGTCGGGTCATTGTTGGGTATGATGGAAACCCCTCTTCTTTCCCTGACTTGCACGACTGGTCCTGCTTCTATAAAAAGCCCCGTCATGAGTATGGCCTCGATGAGTGAGCCTCCTCCATTGTTGCGTAGATCGAGTATGATGCCATCAACATCTTCGCGTCGCATGTCCCGCAAAATTCTTGCTACATCACGTGATGCACTGGTTGCTTCAGGGTCAGATCGCCTTCCCTGCATATCGGCATAAAATGTTGGCACGGTAATGATACCGACATTACGAGGGGTTCCGTCAGCATCAGGAACGGTTAAGATTTCGGAGCGTGCTTCACGTTCTTCCAGCTTTATTTCGTCGCGAACGAGATCCACCTGTTTTGTGGTGACACCGGATGGGTCAGATGCTGGAATAACCGTGAGTACCACGCGCGAACCCTTCTCACCACGGATCAAGCGCACGGATCGATAGAGAGGCCAATGCAGGATGCTAACAGGTTCTTCGGCTTCTTCTGCAACGGCAATGATCTTATCCCCGGGCCGTAGACGAATGTCCCGTGTATCCTTACTGGCGGGCCCTCCGGGAATGAGACTTACGATGCGCGCCGCCCCATCTTCTGGGCGCAAAATGGCGCCGATTCCAACCAAGGATAACTTCATTTCAATTTCAAAATCTTCAACCGCAGCCGGGAACATGTAATCGCAGTGCGGATCGAATGCGCGTGCGAATGCTGAAAGGTATTTTTGGAGAATCCACTCGTCATCAGCATCTTCCATTACATGTTGATACTGCACGTATCGGTTGCGAATATGCTCCGCGGGAGGAAGATTGGGTGGCGTGTAGGGTTCATCAAGGTCTGCTTTGTCTTCGTTGGCATCCTGGTCCTCGGCATGCGGGGACTCATCGTTATTTCCTTCAAGTGCTTCTTCATTCGCATTATTCTGCTCTTGGTCACTCTTGTCTTGCAGGATCCGTCTGAGGTATTCGTTTTTTATTCTTTTGCGCCAGAGCTCATTCCACTCCTCTTGGTCTTCGCTCCAGGGGGCATTGCGACGCTGCCAGCGATATTCTTCTTCGATTTCAAAATCGAAACCGACTTCTAAAAGATGATCCACGAATGAAATGCGATCCTGCATCCGTTCTTTGAATGTTTCGAAAACTTCAAAAGCGAAGCTGTTATCGCCGTCGAGCAGCTCTTGTTTCAGTGTTTCTGCACGAGATTCGAAGCGTTTGATATCGTCTGCGCGGAAATACACGCGTTCAAAATCCAATGATGCTATATAATTCTTTATTGTTTGGGCGACAATTTCGTCAGTCAGTTGTCGCCGTGACAGGTGCTCACGGGGAAGGTAGCGAGCTAATTTTGCGGTAATGTGCGTGTAGTAGTCCTGGCTTTGCTGGGGACGTGCTCCGGCTAGGGCATAAGCAATCAAGGGGAGCGCCAGGAACCAAAGTAAATATGTGTGACGTCGTTTCATATTTCTACACGAACTTGGAATGAAAAGCAGTGGAATGGCTATGAGCACAGTTCCACTGCTGCATTAAACATTCATTATAATAGGTCTACTGCAGGACAGCATCCTTACAGGCTTTTGCCACGCGAAACTTGACGACCTGTTTTGCAGGGATCGTAATCGTTTCGCCGGTAGCGGGGTTACGGCCTTGGCGTTCTGCGCGGTCGACCAATACAAGTTTGCCGATACCTGGAATAAGAAATCCATTCTTAGCTTCGGCGCATGCCAATACCGCCAACTCGTCCAGCAGGTTGGATACGTCTGTTTTCTTTAGCCCGGTTTTGTCCGCTAGCGCGGCAATTGTCTGCGTCTTTGTCATTGTGTTCCTCCTTGTTTGCTGTGTGAATGGGGGTTCCCGATTCCCCAAAAATCTACAAAAGATTTATTGCAAGCGCATCTTGTGTGTTCTATATCGCATGCAAGCAACGTGATGACAGTTTCTGTTAAAGCGATTACAAACTCAAGCATTTTCCTAATGGGGGACTGACGTGTTTCGCACTTTGTGATTGTGGTTTTGTCTATGGATGATAGTGATGTACTTTCCACGGTTGTCGATTTGTGTTGGGCAATGTATGCAAGTGACATAAATGCTATGTAGGTGTATCCGTAATAAAATGATCATGAAACCTTTTGGGTCATATGTGCATCTTTCGATCTGGGCATTGATTCATCTTTTATCCGTTTCTCGTGGCGGCTTGCTTATGGATACTTTGGAGATACCTGCTCCGGAGAGCCATGTATGGCAACTGGCAGATTCGGCGGAGCATCGATATGCCAAGGGCTGGCATTTGCCGGATGTGCCAATCGCCGAGGTCTTGCAAAGCGGGCCAGCTCGATTTGAACCATCCCCTTTGCGTTTGCGTGGTACTATTCTGGATATCGTTTCATTTTCAACGTCTATTTGGAGGGCACCCTCAAGTGAACAGCTGGGTGTGGTTGAGCAAATCCTTTTTTTATGGTCTCTTCAGGTTCCCGTATATCCATCGGGGGCTATACCGTTAAGGATTCGTGAACGTATGTTCCTTGTGCCGCGTCAAGTGCGTATCGACCTAGCGCCAGCTGCAGTTGAAGTAGAGGAACGAAACTAGATGGCGATGATTAGGAATCTGACGCAGGAAGTAACGTTCTGACGCGCATGCCAATCAAGCAGACGTCATCATCAAAATGGGCACTTCCCGAGAAGTCTTGCGCATTTGTAACGATTTGCTGAAGGCATTCCGAGACACTGCTGTTGGCATATTCCTCAATGGTTTGTATTACGCCACAGCTGTCAAATATTTTGTCTTGGGTAGGTGATTCTGTCTCTGTGATGCCGTCCGTGTAGAGAATTAACATATCGTTTGTTTCTATATTGGAGTGGTGATCATGAAATTCGGTGTCCGGGAATAACCCAAGTGCTGGTTCAGGAGTATTCTCGTCAGGTACAATCGGTCTGGCTTTTTTTTCTTTTGCATGGAGTAGAAGCGGAGGGGGATGCCCAGCGCTGGCCCAGTCGATTTTTCCGGTGGTGAGGTCGAGAACCATATAGAAGGCCGAAGCAAACATGGTTTGACCAGGATGCGATATGATTCTGGCGAGGTCACGGTTCATATGCGTGAGAAAGGCAGCAGGGTCATAGCGAAAAGGACCAAGTTCTTCAATCAGACCGCGTATTGTGGCGACAATCAAGGCTGAGCGTACACCATGGCCCATGACATCAGAGATAAAAATACCGACGCGCGATAATGATACCGCAAATATTTCGAAGAAGTCTCCACCAACGGCTCCACTTGGTAAGTATTTGTGTCCCAATTCAATGGCCGACTCGTTCAAGGGAACACCAGCGGGAAATGTCGGGTACTCACGTTGAATAAAAGCTAACTGAAACTCATTGGCGAGGCTGAGATCGTCAGCTAGTTGTGCATTATGCTGGCGCAGTTCGTTTTGTATACGTTTCTGGTCGCTTATGTCCAGCAGAGACCAGACCATTCCAACGACGTCTCCGTCGGCATCCAAATTTGGAGCTACAGACGCGAGAACCACTAGTGTTGTTTCGCGAGCGCAGCGCATTTGCAGTTCACCACTCCACGGTTTGCCTGTCATAATGGTTTTGCGAATGGATTCTCCGATGCTGGGAGTACAAAGGCACCGATGAATTTGAAAAGTTTTGTCTTGTTTTTCGATACCCAGGAGTTTTTCCATCGCGGGGTTGGCATATTGAAGGCTGCCGTCGGTGTCTGTTATGGCAATGCCGTTTCCTGAATTTTGAATGGCCGTATGTCCCGTACGTAGCTTTTCTTCAGCTTCTTTACGGAAGGTGACATCGCGTATAAAAAAACTGATATATTGCTGGTCAGAGATTTTCAAGAGATTTACCGACACTTCCGCAGGAAAAGTGGAGCCATCAGCTCTGCAACAATATGCTTGTATGAGAATAAATCGATCATGTTCAAGGCTCGTGTTGATCGTGGGAATCAAAGACTCATTGGATCCGGAAATGAGTTCCGTTACATGAAGACCTTGGAATTGCCGGGAGGGTAATTGAAAGAATTCTTCTGCTCGGCTATTCGCGCAGATCATAGTGCCATCGGTCTTCGTAATAATGGCTGCGTCATACACGCTTTCAAAGAGTTCTCGAAAGTCCGCCCCGCCAGGGATTTGCTGTTCGGGCTTTTGCTGTTGCGCGTCATCGGATTGTCTTTGCATCGCAGTAGAGCCAGCAGCGGCATCTTCTGCATCCGCAGTTAGGTCAATGCGCATAGTGGAAGAAAATCGTGCGCTTCCAGAGACAAAATCTTTTTTTGATTGTTTATTACTCGTCATGTTTTGGCCAATATTCTGCCCTGTACTTTTTTCGTCGCCTGCACCTATTATGGTACCCCCGTATGTGGGTACAGGTTGTAAGGGTAAATTTGAAAGTGGTATTCAGCAAGCGATAAAACAGAAAATTTGGTTAAAAGGTGTTTTTTTCTGTATCTGTTTGCAAAATGGGTATGATTTCTTCTGGTTATCGTGTTTGTCATCCGATATGATCCCGTTTTGCGTCGGATTTGCACCAATCTTGTCATACCGCATATGCTGCAATGATGGGATTGGGTGGCTTAATACCATTCAATACTTGTGGTGGGCAGGAGAAATTTTATGCAATGGCTTTTACAAAAAATACTGGGCACTAAAAATCAGCGCGATATTAAGCGAATCTTGCCGCTGGTGAATCGGATTAATGCGTTGGAGGAATCCTACCAGAAGCTGGATGAGGAAACATTGCGTGGGCATACTGCGCAATTTCGCCAGCGGTTGGCTGATGGAGAAACCCTTGATGATTTGCTGTGTGAGGCGTTTGCCACCGTCAAGAATGCCTGTCGACGCTTATGCGGGACAACGGTAGATGTATGCGGTCATGAACTGGCTTGGGACATGGTTCCGTTCGATGTGCAGCTCATTGGTGGTATCGTGCTGCATCAAGGTAAAATCGCGGAGATGCAGACGGGTGAAGGTAAGACGCTTGTTGCGACAATGCCACTGTATCTGAACGCCTTGGCAGGACGTAATGTGCATTTGGTGACAACGAATGATTATCTGGCCCGTCGCGATGCTGCGTGGATGGGGCATGTGTACACATATTTGGGTCTCACGGTGGGGTGTATACAAAATACGATGCGTCCGGAAGAGCGGCGCGTAGAGTATGCCAAGGATATAACCTATGGGATGAACAGTGAGTTTGGGTTTGACTACTTGCGTGACAATGGGATGGCCTTTCGCCCAGAGGAGCGGGTGCAAAATGGTTATGCCTTTGCGATTATCGACGAAGTTGACAATATCTTGATTGATGAGGCGCGCACGCCTTTGATCATATCCGGTCCTGCGCCTGTTTCTTCCCATCAGTATTTTGAGCTGAAACCGCGTGTAGAGCGATTAGTGCGTTTGCAATCAGAGCAAGTGAATCGGTTGGTTTCCGATTTGCAGACTGCACTGGATCGGGGAGAGACCGAAAAAGCCCAGATGCTTATGTATCAAGTTGGTCACGGTATGCCGAAGCACAAAAAGTTCATGCACTTACTAGAGGATCCGTCCAACCGAAAATTGCGTGAGCAGGTGGAGAATGTAATGCTTACGGATATGCGCAAGGAAGAGGCGCGGGCGTTGCGGGAAGAGTTGTATTTTACGATTGATGAGCGCGGGAACGACGCCAACTTAACGGAGCGCGGTTGCGAGACCTTGAGCCCGGACGATCCGGACATGTATGTATTGCCCGACATGGTAACGGCGATGGCGGAGCTTGATGGGCGGCAAGAGCTTTCGGCAGAGGCCAAAACGCGGGAACGCCAGCGTTTGCAGGAGGCGTTTACGGAGCGTAGCGAACGTATTCATAATGTAGATCAATTGCTGCGAGCTTACTGTGCGTATGAAAAGGATGTGCAGTATGTTGTTCAGGACAATCAGGTTATGATTGTAGATGAATACACGGGACGTCTCATGCCGGGACGTCGGTGGAGCGATGGTTTGCATCAGGCGATTGAGGCCAAAGAGGGCGTAAAGATCGAGCGCGAGACACAAACACTGGCAAGTATCACCATTCAAAACTATTTTCGGATGTATGGAAAGCTTGCGGGTATGACGGGTACAGCCGAGACCGAAGCAGATGAGTTTCATGAAATTTATAAATTGGATGTGGTTGTCATTCCAACGAACCGTCCGATTCGCAGGGTTGATAGCAATGATGTGATTTACAAGACGCAACGGGAGAAGTACAAAGCGTTGATTGAGGATGTTTCGGTCCGTCACCAGAAGGGGCAGCCCATTTTGGTAGGCACGGTATCTGTGGAAACATCCGAGCTTATCAGCCGGATGCTGCGGAGACAGAATATTCCGCATAGTGTGTTGAATGCGAAAAATCATGAGCGCGAGGCGGAGATCGTGATGCGGGCGGGGCAGCCTGGGGCTGTGACCATTGCAACGAATATGGCTGGTCGCGGCACCGATATCAAGCTTGGGCAAGGAATTGCCGGATTGCCTCGTGAGGTCGTAATGTCGAGCATGCGCTTGGAGGATGAATACGAAGGGAAGTCACTACGCGAATATCTAACAGAGCATTATTGTGGCTTATATGTGATCGGGTCCGAGCGGCATGAGGCACGTCGGATTGATCGTCAGTTGCGTGGTCGCTGTGCCCGGCAGGGAGATCCCGGTGCTTCCAGGTTTTATATTTCTCTTGAGGATGACTTGATGCGCTTGTTCGGGTCTGATCGGATTTCGAATATCATGGCGAAACTCGGGCTTGAGGAAGGTCAGGAGCTGGAACATCGTTGGTTGAATCGTTCGATTGAGACGGCGCAAAGACGTGTGGAGCAACAGCACTTTTCCGTACGGAAGCGCACACTTGAATATGACGATGTCATGAACAAGCAGCGGGAAATCATTTACGGGCTGCGGGAGCGTGTGGTTTGTGCTGATAAGGTGCGTGATGTGATGTTTGATGTGATGGAGGACGTGATTGCCAGTACCGTTGAGGTGATGCTGGCAACACGCGAAGCCCGGGCATTGGATGACTTTCGTGAATGGGTACAAACTACATTCCCGATTCCACTTACTGCGGATGAAATCAAACAACACCTCGAAGATCTCGATGCTCTTGCTGCTTTTGTTTTTGATCGCGTTTGTAAAGCCTATGAAGTCAAGGTGTCAACCGAAGATCCTCACTCGATAGAAACCATGGAGCGCGTTGTTGTTTTGCAAGCGATCGATTCGCATTGGCAAGAGTATTTGCGGGCAATGGATGGGTTACGCCAAGGTGTAGGGCTGCGTGCGTATGGGCAGAGAGACCCGTTGGTGGAATACAAGAATGAAGCATATCAGATGTTCCAGCAGCTTATGTCCGACATCAAAACAGAGATTATCAATGGTGCTTTTAAGTCGGCGACTTCGGTTGAGCGTTATGGTGAGTTTCTGCGTGCCTTACCGCTGCAGATGGTGCACGAGACGCCACCACCTGTAACGGGTGGAGGTGCCGGAACTTCTTCTGCAATTGCTCCGTCCGGCGCAGGGGCGCGTCAACTCGCAGCAGCGGGTGGCGGGGGCGCGATGGGGCGTGCTTCTGGAACACCAAGTGGTGCAAGGATGTCTTTCCCTCCCACAAGTGGAGAAAAACGTGTTGGACGTAATGATCCTTGTTCTTGTGGTAGCGGGAAAAAGTACAAAAAATGTTGCGGTGCTTAAATAGACGGATTTTGCTTGCAGTGCTTGCCAGCATTTTAGGAGGTTTTTTGCTGGCATGTGCTTTTCCGCTGCCGCCGCTGCTAGCTGGTATGGAAGGCGGCAGTGCGGCGTGGCTGGCGCTTGTTCCCCTGCTGTTGGTCTTGGCTCATGCATCCCCGCGTCAGGGCGCTGCGCTGGGCTTCCTGGCCGGGTTTGTTTTTCATTTGATCGGACTGGCTTGGGTTCTGGCCTTGCGTATCACGTGGGGTAATCTGCCAGTAACAATTCTGTCCTGGATGGTTTTGGCGCTCTACTGCAGTATCTACGTTTCACTTTTCGGGTCCATCTATGCTGCGCTGGCTGGCATGGTAAATCAAAAAGGGCAAGTGGGGCGTTTGGCGCTGCTCCTGCTTGGACCCGCGGTGTGGGTTGGTCTCGAATATTTCCGGGCCATTTTGTTCACGGGGTTCCCATGGAATCTTCTGGGTGCCAGTCAGTATGAAAATCCCGTTTTACTGCAGACGGCGCGTGTGGGCGGTGTGTATGGTGTTTCGTTCTTGATCGTCTTGTTCAATACAGCGT
>SKVN01000097.1 GCA_007129405.1 Kiritimatiellia bacterium | reverse complement strand
GTCGTGAATGAAATCTATGCCGAGCTTCTCGCCCCAGCAAAACCAGCCCGGGCATGTGTTGCCGTTGCGGCCCTGCCCAAAGATGCTCGCATCGAAATCGATGCCATCGCCCAAATCCCCTGAAAGCTTGCTGTCTTGACCAAAAGCACGCTGCTACAGACTGAATACCGATATATTTTGCATGCCTTCGCGCGACAAGATATTCAAAATCTGAATCAACGCGCCATGCGGCGAATCAGACGTGCACTTGATGATCACGCTTGCATCTTTACTAAAAGACGCAAGACGCGTCAGCTGGCGATCTAACTGCTCCAAACCACGTGGCCTATGATAGCCTCGTCCATTTAGAACCCACCCGTCGCGACCAATTTCGATTGTTAGCAAATCAGGACGTTGATCCGGTGTGGCCTGAGAGTCTGGTGCCGGACGGGAAACATTGAGTTGAGCCAGAATATCCTGTTCCTTCAGGGTAACGATGAAAAAAATCAATAACTGGAAAACCACGTCAATCATCGGCGTCATTTCCAGCTTCGCCGCCTCGCCCTTGTTGCGTACTTTGCGTATTTTACCCATGACTAACCCCTCGGGTCCTTAATGGCAGCAAAATCAATCTGCCAAATACCAATTTCCGTGCACAAGTCCATCACAGCCCGAACATGTCTGTGTTCGGCACGATGATCAGCACGAATCATCACCGGGAAGGTGCCAAAACGATTGTATCGCCGAGCTATAATATTGCCCAACTGCGTGCGATTGAGCTGAACGTTATTGATGGATAACCAGCCGCGCCGATCAACCTCGATCACCATCGTACGAGGATCCTCCCCTTTGAACAGAGGCCCCTCGCGAGCATCCGCCAAAACAATCTCCTCGTTGATATTCTCATCCATCTTAATCGTCACGATAAAGAAGATGATCATCTGGAATACAACGTCAATCATCGGCGTCATATCCAACTCACAACCCGCAAGATTTAACTGACGGCGGCGCTTCATAGTCTCTCCATCCAACTACCGGAATTAGTCTTCCACAACCTCAACGTGGCGCAAATCCTTGATCGATTCCATTGTCAAGGCCTCCATCCGCAACACAATCTTATTCGCGGAATTACGGTATACATAATAAAATGCCACACACGGAACCGCAATCGTTAAGCCTGCTGCTGTGGTGAAGAGAGCTTGCGAAATGTTCTGCGCCAAAAGCCCGACATCAGGCGCTCCGCCTGCCAACGTACCAAAGGCTGCAATCATACCTTGCACCGTACCCAACAACCCAAGCATCGGCGCCAAATTGCCCACAACAGATAGCCACGTAATTTTCTGCATGAGTTTTTCGGTTTCCAAACTAGCAGCCGTCGAAATCGCTTCCTCAATAACCTCGTAACCTTCCTCGACATGACTAAATCCTGCACTCAATACATTGGCAAGTGGCCCGGGCTCATCATCGCAACATTTCAGAGCCTTGATCACATCGCCCTCACCCATCGCCGCAGTAACGGCATCAATTAAACTCTGTGGCATAATGCGTACAGGGCGCACGGTGATCGCGCAGTCCACGGCAAAATACACCGCACAACCCGCAGAACCGAAAATTGCCAACCACAGAAGCAAGGCCATCGGACCCGAGCGAAAAACAACCGCCAAGAAACTACCGGAGCCGCCTGTGTCGGCAGTTTGCTGCACGGCCTGCCCATCGGCATCTACCAGCTGCCCCGCACCTTGCCCTGCATCATCCTGTGCATGTACAGTGGGAACAGCCATCCCCAAAAAACAAACGCCTGCAAACAAAAGCAACACCCAACGTATCATTTTCATCTTCGCTCCCTTTTCTTGTGTGTTCACATCCTGCTTCAATCCCAAACCGGTTAATCCCGCAGCCGCTGCGCAAATTCGCTGGTGGCGTGCCCCGACAACAACTGCTGCCGCCAACGCTCTGCATAATTGACCTCGTTCAGGGCCTCATGCGCACGAATCGCTTTATACAGGGCTTCCGGTTGTACATCCGCGACATCCCGGAACAATAACACAACCCGCAAATAGCCGTCTATCAAAGCTTCCCGATGCCGACCTTCACGCATTTCCAAATCGCCCCGGCGCAACAACCCAACCGCCGCCAAATCTCGCGGACCAGACTGGATCGCAGTGCTAATCGAGGTCCGCAACGTGGAAACACGTTCTTCTTCAAGTAAGGCTTCCCAATAGACAGAAGCAAACGCAGGGCGGCGCTCCAGGCGCGCATCCCGACGAATCATGGTTTCACCGGTACGCAACGCATCGGAAGAACGTCCCGTGCGCAAATATGCCTGCATCAGGGCTTGTGCCGCTTCACGGTCTGGCCCCATCATCGTATAATTCTCAACAACCCGCGACAAAACCGGGATCGCCTGCTGGTAGCGCTGGCGCGCGACATCCTGCAAGGCCTGTTGCAGACCTTCGGGTTGCTGGCTTAACATAATCTCCGCCACTTCATCCACACGCACCTCGGTTGTCGCGCCTCTGGCAGTAATCTCATAACTCCGCGAAGCCGGCAAATAACGAACCACGCCTTCCGCACGCCGACCCGAAGTCAAAACAATGGTAGCTTCATGCCGCGCTAATACCGACTGCCATGGCACGAGCATGACAGTAAACACCGCCAACCCTGCGATCATATTTCGATAGATCTTGTTGTTCATACCTACTCTCCTCACCTTTTAACCTTTTCTTGCTCGGCTCAATATGAGCAAGCGCTACTCGGTTATATCGCCCTGTGTTCGCGCCCTGATTATCGCCTGCCGCATGGCCCCAGCATACCGCCCGTTGGGGAAGTTTTCGAGATAGAGTTGCGCATCATCAAATACATCCTGCCAGCGCTCTAATTCCATCATCATCGGTACGGCACGACTGAACGCCTCCTGCATATGCGGTGCTATACCTGGATCCGAAGCATCACGAAACATGATGACCGTCTGATAAGCAGCCAAAGCCTCATTTTTAAACTCAAGAGCACGGGCAGCAGAACCAAAACGCTGTTCGGCGTCAGCTCGTCGTTCCAAAACACGCGCCACAGCAACCTGAAGTTGTGTTTGAACGCCGGGTTCCTGCGCAAACTGTAATGCACGACGCATCAGTTCCACAGATTTATTAAACAAAGCCCGACGCTGCTCCCCATCCTCTTGCTGGAGCGCCAAGGCCGCATTAGCCTCACTGGCCGCACGACTGATCGTTATTGTACGACCTGACTGCGGGTAATCGGCAATCACTTGATCCAGCCACGCAACGGCTTCTTCATAACGCGCTAAACCAAATAACGCTTGTCCCTTCCCCACACGGGCCGGTTCTACATATCGACGCTCATCGGTTGCCGCAATCACACGTTCGAATGCCGTCAAGGCAATCCCGTATTCCCCAGCCTCCTGTAGCGATTGCCCCGCACTCAATATCTGCGAAACCGGATAATCTGCATCCCCTTCAAACATACGGGCAAAATAGTCGACGGCATCATCACGCATACCCATATCCAACAAATTGCGACCTATCATGAACACGGCATTTGCCGCCTCAGGAGAATCTGGATAATCACGCTCCAGCCGCGCCAAAGCATCCGATGCTTCCTGCGTACGCCCCAAAAACGTATTCAAAGTACCAATCTGGCTTAAGGAGGCAGGAGCAAACGGTGATTGAGGAAACTGCTCAACCAATTGGCTCAATTGCCGAATCGCTCCAGCTTTGTAAAAATTGTTGAGAATCTCTTCATTCGAAAGTTCACGTCCAGCCCGCGCCTGCAAACTATTACGCACATCATCAGATACCGATGTCCGCATCGCATCTGTTATCGCCCCATAGAAAATAGCACCTTGTAATAGATGCATATTCGATTCTACTTCACTCTCACTGGAAGCAAAATCTGCAGCATGATCTCCCTCAAGAATCTGACGCACCTGACGAAACATGCTCTGTGCGCGATCCATATGCTCTTCGCCCATCTCGCGCGTAATGTTTGCCAAGCGATACATTGCATTGACGCGCAAATGACTGCGTACGTTGGCCTCCGCTTTCTCACTGATTAACTGACGTAATACGCGAACTTTACGTTCACGATCCCCCTGTAACCTATAGATCCGTGCCACGCTGCTCAAAGCATGATAATAGGCAGAATGCCCCTGAAAATCGCGAACGATTTGCCCATAGTAGCGCATGGCGAGAGGGTAATCTTCTCCCGTCATGGCCTCCCGGGCAAACCGCTGTAAATCCAACAAGGTGCGTGGATGCCTACGAAAATATTCAAAAAACACCTCATACGTCTCGCGATGCCGATCCCTCTGATTCATGTCCAGATATTTGGCAGCAATACGAAGAACTTGATTGCCGGCAGCAGTAGAATGATCCTCATGCTGACTGAAACGCTCAGCTAAATGGCGGGCTACCGCATCAGCCATCGTATAGCTCTCCTGCTCGATAAAACTGGAGGCTAACTCTCCCATTGCAGAAATAGACGTGGGCTGCTCCGGGAAAAGACCTAAAACCTGAAGATAATTCTCCGTGGCTTCCGCAAAACGACCTTGATTAAATAAAGCACGTGCTTCCCGAAATTGCGCCCGCTCAACCTCTTCCCATTGTTCGCGAGTAACCCGTGCTTGCACCTGACGACCAAACTGGCGATCCAAAAGTTCTTCGACTTGCCGGAATCGGTTCCCGGCATGCGGTGCCCAACTCGTATTCGGATAACGAATAAACACATTCAGAAAATGATGTACCGCGCCTGATACCTGCTGCCCACTAGACGTACGACGGCCAATCAAAAGGGGCAAAGCGGCATCCGGATTCTGCCCTTCCGCAATAATCTCAAGTGCCCGATCATGCAGAATTTCACCGATCAAATACCGACACTGTGCCATCGGGCTTAAGCGCGTCAAGTCTTCACCAAATTCTTCGGACTGCGCGTGCAAGACCTGATCAATAGCCCGCAACTGGGGCGTATAATCATCCACCAATCGCATGGCGCCCTCGATATCACCACGAATGACACGCATGTGCGCTAAAAGCACAATTGCCCTGCCAAACCACAAATCCTGCACCCATAGAATATCTTCAGCGAGTTTCTGTACTTCAGCCAGATAAGCCTCACGCCTGCTTTCTTCGGTAGCATCGCGGGCCGCCAGCATGAGCAACTCGGCCAACTCGCTTTGCAATTGACGCTCGATATGGCGTTCAGGTTGCGCCCGCAAAGCCATGCGATAGGCCTCGGCGGCAGCAGCACGATCACCCGTAAGAATCATCATCTGTGCATAACGATGCGCTGACGACATGTAAAAAGGCTGCATGCTTGGATCAGGACGATCCGGAAAAGCCGCAAAAAACTCTTCATACAGGACTTTTGCGTCGTCATAGCGGCCCCATATATAATAGCCGTCTGCCAGCGCCAATCGTAGAGATAGTGCCTCCTGAGAAGTCCCCGGATTTTGCGCAACAATCTGTCGGGCAGCCTCAAAATCGCCACGCGCCGTCAAACTCCGGATTTCGCGCATGGCCATGATTTCAGCAGGCAAATCTAATTGCCGGAGAATAATACTAGCGTAATCTGGCAAGCCCGCATTGAGAAGTGCATCAGCAAACTCCAGTTCCCGTTCCTGCTCGGCGGTAAGACCCGTTCCTTCCAAATCACTCCACGCGGGTAAAGCAAGGAGGAAGATTGCCAGCATCAACAAAGACCCTAGATGACGCTTCGATCCAAGGAAAAACCAAATGGATTTGCTACATATCATAATCGTATTTATAATCGGCATCTCATAAACAAGTC
Organism: Kiritimatiellia bacterium; assembly: GCA_007129405.1. GTDB lineage: Bacteria > Verrucomicrobiota > Kiritimatiellia > UBA8416 > UBA8416 > T3Sed10-140. The sequence goes on along the minus strand of SKVN01000097.1, from coordinate 11,186 downwards.
AAAATAAAAACCATATTTGTGCTTCGAACCAACCTCGAAACCGCGCAAAAAAGACAACAGATCACATCAAAACATGAACAAGCATTTGGGGACATGTGCATATACCTTATTTCTTGTACTTTTCCTGCATCTCTTCAATTAATTTCGCAACAATCGTAGGGTTTTCCTCCAGATAATGGCGCGCGGCTTCTGCCCCCTGTCCAATCTGCTCCCCGTCGTACGACAGCCACGAACCTTTCTTAAGCACCAACCCCTCTTGAATAGCAGACTCCAGCACAGACCCCTCCCACGAAATGCCCTGTGCATATAAAATATCAAATTCCGCCTCGGTAAAAGGAGGTGCCATCTTGTTCTTGACAACCTTAACTCTTGTCCGGTTCCCCATCACCTGCCCATTATTATCCTTCAAGGCACCAATGCGGCGTATGTCCAACCGCACAGAAGCATAAAATTTTAGCGCCCGTCCGCCAGGCGTCGTCTCGGGGCTACCGAACATCACACCAATCTTTTCACGTATCTGATTCGTAAAAAGGCAAAGTGTCTTTGTGGCAGAAAGACCACCGGCCAATTTACGCATGGCTTGCGACATAAGTCGTGCTTGCAGCCCAACATGAGAGTCCCCCATTTCCCCATTCATTTCAGCCCGAGGCGTTAACGCGGCCACAGAGTCAATCACCACCACATCAAGCGCATTACTGCGGACAAGAGAATCCGCTATTTGCAGGGCTTCCTCTCCAGAACCTGGCTGCGAAACAAGCAAATCATCCAGATTCACACCTATTTTTTTAGCATAGCCAGGATCAAGTGCATGTTCAGCATCAACGAAAGCCGCCACACCGCCCGCTTTCTGCGCATTGGCAATAACGTGTAGCGTAAGCGTTGTTTTGCCGGACGATTCAGGACCATAAATTTCCACGATTCGGCCACGAGGTAATCCGCCTATACCCAAGGCATGATCCAAACAGTACGCCCCCGTGGAAATATGCTCGATTGCCTGATCGGAAGCGGCATCGCCCATACGCATGATGGCACCTTCCCCGAATTCCTTGCGTATCTGCGCCAAAACATCTTCCAGCGAACCAACACTACGATCTAAAGCTTTTTTGGCCATCTCGTCTTCTCCCTTAACTGTGTATTATACGTTTTTACGATCTATAATTATTAGAAACTTTACAAAACCCTCGACAATACCATCTGAATCGCAATTACACGTACGACGCAAAACGTCATTCTCTCACCTTCGCCGAATCAAAAAACAAGCAATGATGCATACCCTCCATTTGCCGGGAAATATGCATACTACAATCTTGAAATGCAATCATCACAAAGTACGTTGTATACCATTTCCAAAGCTGCATTGCCAGCGGCAATCTGAATTTCGGCACGGGTTCCGGCGAAGAGCAGTTTTTGCGAACGGGCAGCGCCATAGACCGTAGCCACCGAAACATACACCAAACCCACAGGCTTTCCGGGCTGTCCGCCGCCGGGACCGGCAATCCCCGTCAAGCTAACCGCAATGTCCGCTTCCGGAATCTGTTGACATGCACCCTCTGCCATCGCAATAGCAACGGATGCACTCACAGCACCATCTGATAAAATCATACCATCAGGCACGCCCAATAGTGCTGTTTTCGTCGTGTCGGCATACGCCACCACGCCACCACAAAACCATCCCGAGCAACCTGGCTGCGACGTGATCCAATGCGCAACAAGTCCCCCCGTGCAGGATTCGGCGGTAGCCAATTTCCAGCCCCGGCCTACCAGTGCATCACCAATCGCTGTAAGAATTTCGCGTTGCATTATGCGATAGCCGAGACCTCGGGGTTGTATCCTTGTGGATGGGACTGATGCCAGCGCCAGGCACTTCCAACAATAGCGGCAATATCCGTGCACTGGGCCTTCCATCCCAATTCCCGCTCTGCCTTGCGAGGAGAAGCAACCAATCGCGCAGGATCTCCCGGACGACGATCAACAACGGTAGCAGGTATTGCATGGCCCGTGATCGCACGGCAAGCCTCAATCACTTCTAGCACGGAATGCCCCGTGCCCGTGCCCAAATTAAAGGCACCAACAACATCTTTTTCCAATGCACAGATATGCGCAGCCGCCAAATCAACAATATGGATGTAATCGCGAATGCAAGTTCCGTCTGGTGTAGCATAATCACTACCGAATATCTTAACCTCATCTCGCTGTCCCAGCGCAACTCGCAACACCAACGGAATCAAATGTGTTTCCGGATCATGATCCTCGCCAAAACGCTCGGTAGCCCCGCAAGCATTAAAATACCGCAAAAAAACAGGCTGGATACCATGAATGTGCCGATACCAATCCAGCATCTTCTCAAACATAAGCTTCGATTCGCCATACGGATTTTGCGGCAACTGCTTCTCTTCCTCCGTAATCGGCACAAGATCAGGTTGACCATACGTTGCACAAGTCGAAGAAAATACGATTTTCGGCGTGCCTGCGGCAAGCATCGCATCTGCTAAATTCAGTCCACCAACTACATTATTCTGAAAATACATCTGCGGATGTTCCATGGACTCGCCTACCAACGCAAAGGCGGCAAAGTGCAAGACCGCATCCGGTTGCACCGTTTGCAAGGCACCAAAGATAGCATCGCGGTCGCATAAATCACCCTCAATAAAGGACGCACGCGTATCAATCGCGGCACGATGCCCACGCCCGAGATTATCGAAAACCGTTACGCGATGGCCAGCATCCAACAACAGCTCTGTCGTAACACTGCCGATATATCCTGCACCACCTGTGACAAACACATGCATAACGCTTACACCCCATCCTCGTCATGGGACTCCAGTGCCTGTACGCGTTTGCGCAAGTCCGGGAGTTTACCAAGATGCGCTTGGAGCAGCATTGCACGCTTATGCTCCATAGCCGGATAACCAGACACGAATGTAGCCGGAGGAACAGATTTTGTCACACCTGCTTGCGCCCCCACAACCGCCCGATCGCCAATTTCCAGATGCCCAGCCAAGCCTGCTTGACCACCCAACTGCACAACCGAACCGATGCGCGTACTCCCCGAAATTCCCACTTGCGCCGCCATAACCGTGTTTTCGCCAATTTGAACGTTGTGCGCAATCTGAACCAGATTGTCTATTTTGACACCCTTACCAATACGCGTAGCACCAAAACGCGCCCGATCAATCGTCACATTTGCGCCAATCTCAACGTCATCCCCAATCACGACAATCCCCAATTGCGGAATTTTCTCCCAGGAACCATCTTTGCGGGGTGCATAACCAAAGCCATCACTGCCAATCACAGTGCCATCATGAACCCACACGCGATTTCCCAATGTACAATAAGCCCGTACCGAAACATGCGGATGCAACCGACATGCAGTACCGAGGGTTACGCCTTGCCCAATGTAACAACTCGCCATGAGAATGCTGTGTGACCCCACCTGTGCACCTGCCTCCACAACACAGTGTGGCCCGATATGCACATCATCCCCCAGCACCGCATCTGCGTGCACCACGGCACTAGGATGCACCCCCGGAGGATAGGTCAATGCGGGTGGCGATAACGAAACCGCAATATCTGCGAAGGCTCGATTAGGGTCTTCTACACGGACCAAGGCACAGGTATGGGGCCCTTCCCAGTCGCTACGGACCAATACCGCCGACGCTTTCGTCTCCGCCAATTGCTGACTGTAACGCGGATTAGACAAAAAGGAAACTTCCCCAGGTTGTGCTTCAGACAAACTACCGACACCACGAATCTCCATTGTGGCGTCACCCCCATCAAGAACACCTCGACACAACGTAACCAGTTCCGCAAGCTTCACAATATGCCTCTCCGTTCAACGTTCTGTTGCTGCATCACGACCCGCGCGAAGCTTCAAAATAACTTCGTCAGTCAATTCATACGGCGCACGCGCAAAAATGACGGCCCCATAGCCACCGGAGGGATCCTCGCCACCATCCAGAATCAAATCCAACTCGCGTTCTTCGGCAAAGGTACGCACAACCCGCTTGATATCCCGAACCACACGATCTCGCATCCGAATTTCCTGGTTCGTCAATTCCTGTTGACGCTGCGCTGCCAACTCGCGCAAGGATGCCTCCCCACGGCGCAACTCATCCAATTTCAACTGAGCACGTTGACGGCGCGCACGCGCAGCTTCTGCCGTCAAACCAATATCCTCTGCTTGCTCGCGCAAATTCTCGAATTCTTCTGATAACGTTTGTAGTGCTTGTAAGCGCTCATCACGCTCTTCATCAAAATCACGAATATACTGTTCCAGAACCGCGCGATCTTGTGTCGTACGAGGATGAGCCTCGATTAAACGTTCCATATTGACAACGCCAACTTGCACCGCATGCGCAACGCCCAAGAGCACCACTTGTGCCACCATCATCCAAAATGCAACTCGTTTCTTCATCTGCATCCTCCTATCAGGTTCCATTCTTTACACGTATATACTAAAAATCGTAGCCGATCCAGATCGACCAAGCATCCTCGCTCGTAAAACGATCATCACGCTCTATCGGCCACGCACGATCAATACGAATCGGGAATCCCGGAAGATCCAAACGCAAACCAACGCCAGCCGTGCTCACCAAATCAGAAAAATCTATATCAAAACGGTCTGGCCAGACATTGCCCGTATCATAAAAGGACGCAAACCGCACGTTACTGACAATCGGAATCGTATATTCCAAGTTTGCCACAAACAAACTCAGACCACCATAAGGACGATGCCGAAAACGATCGGTCCCTTCCAACGGGCGAATGACCTTGGGGCCAACATCCCGAAAACGAAACCCGCGTATTGTGCGACCGCCTCCCGCAAATAATCGCTCGGCAAGCGGAACTTCCTCCGTATCCCCAAACGTATCAACAAATTCCGCACGCGTACGCAGGCTGATGACATGCCCGTACCACAACGGAACATAAACCGCATGGTGCAAGCCAGCATGATACATATCAATATCCCCTCCGAAAGGACCTCCCGAGATGGAACAAAACAAATTGATACGATGCCCACGCGTGGGAATGAACGGACTGTCGCGTACATCCTGAATCAAACTGACGGTAACCGCACTCTTGAGCCGATCCTGCTCACTCTCGAATCGATACGGATCCCCGGTACCGGTTTCAAAGTCGTAGGTCGCTAAACGAAAATAGGTATTCGTATCAGAAATATCCGTAATCACGGATTTCTCGATCATATACTCCAGATTAATACGGCTAGCAAACGGTAACGCGCGTCCTAAAGAAATCGCAGCACCTGTTCGTTTCAGATCATATTCACTGAAGCGGCGCTCACGACGATACAAATCCAAACCTAACGACAATTGACGATCCAGAAACCAGGGTTCCACAAAGGACAGCTCGTAATCCTGCCGACGCGATCCCGCCTGCGCGCGCAAGCGTAATTTCTGGCCACCACCTGTAAAATAGGGCCACCCGAGAAGATCAAAATTCCCTTGCGAAAGTTCCACAAAGCCCAGCAGATTATCAACACTGGAGAAACCAACCCCGAGCATGAACTGCCCAGTGCGCTTTTCGCTGACATCAAACACCAGATCGCGTGTACCCGCTTCAGGGGTAGGAATCGTACGCACATACACATTCTCAAAGTATCCTAGATTTCGCAAACGACGCTCGCTGCGCTCCACGCGACTGCGATTGTACACTTCCCCAGGCTGGATCACCAATTCCCGCCGAATGACCTTGTCTCGCGTGCGACTGTTACCACGGATGTCTATATTACGCAACCGCACCAACTCGCCTTCGGTAACCTGGAAGGTTACATCTACACGGCGATCCTCCAGATCCGGCAACATAAGCGGACGTACACCCGTATCGACATATCCACGGTCACCATAATACCCCTGCACGCGATCTGCAGCCTGATCCAGCCCAGACAAGGAAGCTTCCGCACCGGATAAAGGACGCACCAATCCCTCCAGCGTTTCCCGCTCAAAAAGATGAACACCTTCGACGGCAACAGCACCAATACGGTACAGCGGCCCCTCATCGACAAGCACACGCGCATAGCGTCCACGCCGCAAAGCCCCGGTTTCCATTTCCACATCAACATCCAGGTGCCCCCGATCCAAATAAAAACGTCGTACATTCGCCTGGACTTCATCTAGCTCGACAGGGGTATATGTGCGGGCAACAAACCAACGCAAGGGATTCAACGGATGCGGACGACGCAAGGCTTGCCGCAAGGCACGACGCGGAAACGAATCGTTCCCCTCCACCTTGATGCGACGCACGGCAGCACGCGATCCTTCATCTAACGTATAGGTGAGACGTGCTGTACCGCGTCGCGGATCCACGACGGTAAAAACCCAATTGCCCGAAGCTTCACGATAATGTCGCTTGCGATATTCATCCAGAACCCGCCGCAAAGCGACAGCGGCAATCTGATCATCCACCAATTGACCTTCTTCTAAATCCAACCAATTCCGGACGCGGCGCTCCCGAAACGCAGAGACGCCTTCAAAGGATGGACGTCCAACCAACCGCAACCGTGGCTGCACCACAAAAATGACATCCAATTCCTCGCGCGATACAGGATCAACAGACACGTCAATCATGGCAAAACGACCCGTATCCAGCAAACGACGGATATCCTGCGACGCCACATGCGACTGAAACGTATCGCCGGGCTGTGTCTGCGTATGCGCAAGCACATATTCCGGATCTACGCGACCATCACCCCGCTGATCGACGCGCACCGAACGAACTACCTGCGCTTGCACGCCGATGGAAATCACAGACAATAAAACCAATAAACAAAATCGTTTACGCATCTTCTAGCACCTCATCTTCTTCTGGTATGTTGGCAGCAGGCACATCCGGCGGCGCATCTACTCCAGTTGCCCGGTCTCGGAAGCGAGTATATGAATCCTCAAAATTCATAATCACATCACCGGTTTGTCCATTACGATGCTTGGCAACATCAACAATCGCAAGCATCGGATCCTCGCTCCCCTCGGACCCCGGATACTTGCAAGGACGACGCAACATTAACACCACGTCCGCATCCTGCTCGATGGCCCCTGAGTCACGCAAGTCAGAAAGTTTCGGCTTCCCTTCACTCCCCGTACGCTGCTCGGGTGCACGACTTAACTGACTTAACACCAAAACAGGAACTTGCAGCTCCTTGGCCATTGCTTTCAAATTGGAAGAAATAGCCGACGTCTCCAATTGCCGACCTTGACGTGCATATTCACGGCAGTTTAGCAACTGCAAATAGTCGATAACGATCAATTCTACATTATATTTCTTTTTCATACGCCGGGCGCGCGCGCGTAACTCCATCACATCCAGACCTCCCGTGTCATCCATATAAATGGGAGCTTTTTGTAAAATCGATGCCGCTTGCACCAGGCGGCGATGAAAATCCGAGGTCACAAAACCACGCTGCAAACTGTCTCCGGGAATCCCTGCCCGACAACACAACATGCGTTGCACAAGTGAACTATAATTCATCTCAAGACTGAAAATCCCCACAGCGCGTGGCTTGTTGTCCGGGTCCAGCGTACCCAAGGCCACATGTTCGGCAATGTTCATGGCAAGCGACGTCTTGCCCATCGAAGGGCGCGCAGCTAAAACAATCATCTCGCCGCCCCGAAACCCAATCAGCAATCGATCTAAATTGTGGAAACCGGTAGAGATCGCCGTACCCACACCTTTGCGAGTCAAAAAGACCTTCTCAACATGTTCCATGACCTCGGTCACCGCATCCGACCACTGCGTCACGGCACCATGTTGATTTTCGGTAATGTTAAGAAAATTCTGCTCGACCTCGCTCAGCAGCTTATCCGCCTGACGATCCGGATCAAAACAATCGTTCTCTGCCTTCCGCGCACAGGAAATGATGGCGCGCAGCAGAAATTTTTCGCGAACGATATTCAGATAGTGCGGTGCATGCGCTGTCGTGATGGTCGCATCCACCAATTGGAGCAAATAATCAGCGCCGCCCATACGATCGAGAAATTTGTGGCTATCCAGATACTCTTTGAGGGTCACCGTGTCTACGGCACGACCACTCGTATGCAGTGCCAACATCGCTGCATAAATGATCTGGTGCGCAGGGGTATAAAACGACTCCGGGCCGATCTGGCTTTCGATCGCCAGATCCATAATTCCCGCAGCGTCCAATAGGATCGACCCCAGCACCCCCTGCTCTGCCTCGAGGCTGAAAGGGGGAACGCGACCGCGCGCTACGTCTGTCTGTACCGCGTCCGTGTCGCGGACCATACGCCCTACTCCTCGACAACCCAGGTTTTAATGGTTGTCTCTTGCCCGGCTGCCAAGTTGATTTTCACTTCGTAAACACCCAACTCCTTGATCGGATTAGGAATTTCTACCGCTTGCTTGTCGATCGCAAAACCCTGCGCTTGCAGTGCCTCCACAATCTCTGGCGCACCGATGGAACCATACAGATGCTCACCATCACTCGTCTTGACCGCCAACGTCACAGACACCCCTGCCAAACGCTCGACCATCGCCGTTGCCTCTGCCGCAAGTGCCTTCTTCGCCTCTTCGCGTTCCTGCTGCAATTTCACCAAACGACGCTGGGCAGCAGGGGTCACCAATTCAGCCAAACGACGTGGCAATAAAAAATTCCGTGCATAACCATCAGCCACACGCACGACAGTCCCCTCCGTGCCCAGATCAGGGATCGTTTGCATTAACATCACTTCAGTCGCCATAATACCTTCCTCTTCTGCTTAAGCCATCGTGCCAATATTGCGTGCACGACGGATCGCACGCTTAATGCGGCGCTGCTGCTTCGGTGTCGCCCCCGTCAAACGTGCCGGCAAAATCTTGCCATAATCAGTCACAAAACGCCCCAATAAATCATAATCACGATTATCAATCGTCTTGATTCCATCCAAGCTGCGACGGGGCTTAGCCACCGCACGATCGCGAGGCGAGCGACGACGCCCCCCTCCTCTACCTTCTTCTCTTGCCATAATCTTTCACCTTATCCTGCATTTATACGTTTTCGTTCACGGATACACCCATCCGGCAAACCGAATCAAAAGGGCAAATCGTCCTCATCCTCTTCGGGACCCGATGCCATCTCCGGCGGAGGAGCGACTGCCTCATCGCGCCCCTGCTGCAGTGCCGATCCTCCACCCGCTGGTGCCTCACCACCACCATCCTGGAAACTGGCACCACGAGGTGAGCCCAGAAACTGCACGCGCTCGCCCACAACCGACAAACGACTCTGCTTCTGCCCATCTTTTTCCCACTCGTCATATTTCAGACGCCCCTCCACAAACACGGGAGACCCTTTACGCAAATATTGCGCACAGTTCTCTGCCTGCCGCGACCAGACCGTTACGCGCACAAAACAGGTTTCATCCTTCAACTGTCCGTCCGTACCTTTGAAACTCCGGTTCACGGCCAACCCCAGATCAGCAACTGCTGTACCAGAAGGGGTATAGCGCACCTCTGGATCACGCGTCAAATTGCCCATCAGCATAACTTTGTTGAAGTCCGCCACCTATTCCTCCGTTTCAATCTTCTTCAGACACCGGCTCCTGTACCCAAGCCAGACTCTGCTCGTCGCCCACTGTTATCTGGGCACGAACCAGCGTTTCATTCAGCTTCAAACGACCGCGCAACTCATCGATACGCTGGCCATCCATCTCGAATACCATGCGAACATATACCCCTGCACGCATTTTCTTAACTGGACGCGCAAACGTGCGACGCCCTAGCTTACGCGAGCCCAGTACCTTGGCCCCGCAACGCTCCAAATCTGCGACAACCATCCCGCGCGCTTCTTCGATCTCCTGATCCTGCAACCGCTCGGGAAACACAAACAATCCTTCGTATGTCGTCAACTTTCCATCTCCTGCTCTTGCGAAACTGCCTGATTGTAGCAATTCATCGCACGTTCTGTTCCTTCTGTCACAATCATGGTAACAGCATCCGCTGCACGCACGACCATATCCGCCACCACGGCCATATCCTCTTTACTAAATGGCTGCAACACATGCGAGATCATATCGCCCCGCCTTGCATCACGCCCGATACCCAAACGTACCCTTGCAAATTGCTCGCCCCCGACATGCTCTATAATGGATCGTAATCCATTATGTCCTCCACTACCGCCCTGCGAACGAATCCGAATGCGTCCCAAAGGCAAATCAGCATCATCCACAACCACAACCAAATCCTGCATACCCTGCTTGTAGTATCGCAACCACCGCCCGATTGCCTCACCACTTGCATTCATATACGTCGCCGGCTTCATCAGCGTTGCACGAGCATCCCCAATATGCACATCCGCTAACCAAGCCCGCATCGTTGATTGCGATCGAAACACAACCCCAGCTCGATCTGCCAATGCATCCTGCACGGCGAATCCTACGTTATGGGGCGTACCTTCATAACGCGCACCGGGATTACCCAAACCAGCAATCAACATGCCGAACCTTGCTTACGCTTCCTTTGCCTCAGGTTTCTCGTCCCCCTCTGCCTCCGCTTCTTCCGGCTCTGCCTTCTCCACTGCTGGCTGCGCAATCGTAATCAATACCTCTTCCGGATCTCCTAGCAACGTCAACCCCTTCGGAAGCACAACCTCTCCAGCCGTCATATTATCACCAATACCTAAGCCCGAAACGTCCACAGGAATATCCTCAACCATATCGCCAGGCAAACATTCTATTTCAATTTCATTGATGACCAACTCGAGAACACCACCAACTTTGATGCCAGCAGCTTCGCCTTGCAACTTGATCGGCAAATGCAGACTAATCGGCTTGTCCATCGAGATGGAGACCAGATCTGCATGCAGAATGTGTCCATAACGTACCTCATGCTGCACATCCTTAATCAGCACCTTACAGGCAGGCTCTCCCTCAACCACTAAGTCCAGCACTTGATGTTCACCGTGGCGACGCAACATCAACGCAAAATCATGCGCATCCACTTGTAAAGATTCGTTCTGACTCTCGCCATACACCACTACCGGCACTTTCCCAGCCGCACGCACCCGACGCGCCTCGCCTGATCCACCTGCCGCACGGCGCTCCGCCTGTAGTACAATACTATCTACTGTTCCCATCGAACTTTCCTCACTCTCTAAACAAGGTCGTTACCGACCGATTCTCATGAATCCGTAAAATCGCCTCACCCAGCAGGTCGGCAACCGACAAAACCGTCACCGGATAATC
>SKVN01000029.1 GCA_007129405.1 Kiritimatiellia bacterium | reverse complement strand
GGGAATATCAAAATTGATGGTGGTGTTCTTGAAGGGTATTGGCAGGGCACTATTCGAAATCACTTGGGCACTGGAAACAATCAGCTTCAGATCGTGGGTGGTGTCAGTGGATTCAGTGCGAACAACACTTGGAATGTCATTTTAGACAATGACGCCAGTTCTGAAGTGGTGTGGGGCAGTGCCTTTTTCAATCCTTCCACGCTCGTGTTGCAGGCCGCGACGGCGGGGCCTCATAGCCTAACTTTCCAAAACCGTATTGATCTCAATGGTGCGGACCGCATCGTTGGAAATTTCTCGACTGAAGATGCAAGAGCCACAATGTCGGGTATTATTCGAAACACATCAGGGGCTCCAGCCGGATTGATCAAGACGGGGCCTGGGCGCATAACCCTATCCGCGAATGGTAACACGTACAACGGCGGAACGACTATCAATGAGGGAACACTTCATTTTCAGAGACGAACAGCCATGCCCGGTGATGGTGCCGTGACGGTAAATGATGGAGCCATCCTTAGAATCAACCTTGGTGATAGTAATGGCTGGAACACGGGCACAAGCGGTGCCGGCTCTTTAGGTGGACTGCTTGACGGTACGGCGGGTGGCCAAGCTGGAGGAACTTTAGTCTATAACGGTAATGTTGGCCTCTCACTAAACGTGGCTGGTACGTCAATATATACGGGAGATATTGAAGACGTAGGAGATAGTCTCGCAATTCACAAAATCGGATCGCACGCACTGACGCTCAGTGGCAACAATAGCTATTCAGGCGGCACATTCATGGAAGCGGGAACGCTCTATGTTAACGGTGAGAACACCACAACCGGGGAAACGCGTGTCAATGGCGGTAGACTGGGCGGTACGGGCACGATTGGTGGCGATGTGATCGTTGCTGCGGTTGGTAATCTCGAGCCTGGTTCGGGCGGAGTGGGGCTTCTGACAATTAATGGGAATCTGGATATTTCCGCGATCTCCGGTGGAGCTGGCAACCTGTTCTTCGAACTTGGAAATCCGGAGGCGGATCCCTACGATCAGATTGTTGTGAATGGCACATTGACGATCGATGGGCTCAGCTTTGACGATTTCGATTTCAATACTGAAAGTGGTATTTTCGCAGGTGAATACACGCTGATCGAGAGTGACAATCTGGTTGGTGAACTTGCGGGTGGTGGGACTTATTTGGAAGGTTCCATTGGATCCGTAGCTGCGTACTTGGAAATCAAGGACAATAACCTCGTGTTGGTCATTCCCGAACTCAATCGGCCAACGGTGTTCCGGTTCCGGTAGGGGGACAATCTGAAATCCTGCCCTTTTTTGCTTAGTTGTTGTGCTTTTCCATGACGAGGAGAGGTGGGGTCCAAGCGGTGCCGTGGCGGGTGTCGAAGCCGCCATTTTCGATGAGAAGGTAATCCTTGCCATCGCGGGTGGTGGCGTCGATTTGCAGGGCTTGGAATTCGTCGAGATCCATGAGCATATTGCCGGACCAGAGCCATAGCGGACTGCCGGTGCTGCCGTCTTCCGCAAAGGTCATTTCCTGGAAGCGTGGGTTGCGAATGGCGGCGGGTTGTTTGCCGGCTTGGAATGATTCCAGGGATTCGATTTGGCCGATGACTTTCCAGGTTCCTATGACGGCAGCATTCGGCACGAAAACACCGTCCCAGCGGAACTTGCCGTCATCGGGCTCTACATTGGTATCGGGTTCCTGCACGATTTGCCATTCGGCGGAGCGCATGGGGAGCTGCGCTGCAGCACGACTGAGCATTTCTTGGTCCATGGGGGGCAATTTCATGCGCTGCAGGAATACAGTGAAATAATTACCGTATTTCCCGGTACGCTCGTGATAGTTCAAAAAGCTTTTTGCAGCGAGATTGACGGTGCCTGAAGCAAATTCCGGCCAGAAATCCTGAGGAATCTGGGTGCCGATCGGGCGTGCACCCTGGCGTCGATCCACGGCTGTGGTGCGCCTGAAGATTTGGCGTCCGTTTACGTATATGTGGCAGCCATCGCCAGCACTGACGTGGGACATGCCGCCCACGAGAATGCGATACAGATAGCCTTCTTCAAATGGTGGAATTTCAAAGGTTCCATTGATCAACAGGACTTCTTTTTCCCAGAGGGTATTGGGTGGTTCTCCGCAGCCGCAGAAGCCACCGATACAGCTTCCGAATGGTTCTAATTTGCCATCAAAGGACGCAAAAGGGGATTTGCCGCGACGCCATCCGGCGGCACTGGCATGGAAATCCGGTTGGTTCCAGTTTTCCATTCCGGCAGGATAGGTTACTTCGCGATATCGACCCAATCGATTGCGTTCGCGTCCGAGAGGGGGACGTTCCACGGGATCGAAGGAGTGATAGTGCCATTCCATTTCGGTGCGGTTTGGTCCGTGTTCCTGCCAGTCGTAATCGTGCACACCGATGCGATTGTAGAGACCTACGAGTTCGTCGAGACGCTGTCCGCGTTCCAGAGATCGACGATGCTGGGCCACGAATTGCGGGATGAGTTCATCGCGCACAATGGGTATCAAGGCTGCCTGCATGGCGGGGCTGGAATCAATTTGATCGCTGTTCAGGAAGATATCCCGATGTGCCAGTGTTTGCCGGGGGAAGCGTGCTTGCGAAAGTTCATACAATCTATCTAATCCACCTGGTAGATTTGCCATCAGTGTTGCAAGGCCATCCGTGTAATGTCTTTCGTTCTCGGGATGTTGCGGCTCCGGGTGCGCGGGAGATTGCGTGGGCCATGATCCATATACATTGGCGAATAAATCGAGTAGTGCAGACTGTGCTTCCGGGACTGCATCTTCAATAATGGGTCCCATGGTCCAGATCGACCAGCGACCGTAGCGTTGATTGGCTGCCATGACGGGACGCATGGCCCTGGTGATTTGTTCGACAGCATGTCCCTGTGCGGCGGTGCGCGTCAGAATCAGCATAGCGGCATTACTGATCCACCATTCAGGATGCTCCATCCAGTAGATGAGTTGGTCTAGATGAGGAAGTGTGGCTTCGATATCGGTACGATTGAGGGCCTGTAGCACCCCTTCCACGACGAACCAGGATTCTTCGGGGTCGTTCATCATGTGCAGTAAGATTTCGATGTTTTCGGGTGTTAGTAGTGTTTGGTGGTGGCGCGTGATGCCATCGGTTGCTGCGCGCCGCACACGGGCATCGGGAGACTGGAGTAACTCGGTTGCGAGGGACGGAAAGCGGTTCAGTTGGCCCATGGCCATCCGGCGGATTTCCATATCCGGATGGTGCAAGAGGAGCCGCAACGCGTGTTCGCCTGCCTCGGCTGCTTCCGGGGCTAGCCGGTAGATGCGCGATGCCGACACATCGACGAAACGTTCGTTGGCAACATCGGGCGCATTTCCATCTTTATCGAGGGCAGGCGTTAGCAAATGGAAATGGTCGTCAGCCGGGGTTCCCCATGGGCGTTCGGGCAGCACAACGGCATGACTGAATGGGGTTGGGGGGGCACCGGCGATGCGCAAGTGTCCGCGGGGTATGGTAAATGCAAGGCCGAGTCCTGCGCCCCAATTGGTATCGTCGTAGCGCTCGCCTCCGGGGATGCCGAAAGACCCATCAAATCGGCGGGCCAGTTCATAAAACCAGGTTCTGGCATCCATGAACTCCCGGAATTTGATTGGCTCGGTCTCGTGCACCAACCCCATGGCCGCACCCCGCCAGATTTCACCGAGACCACCACCACTATGTCCGTGCAGCATGCGGTGGGTTGTATAAAAACTGCGCACGGCAGTGATATCGCGTGCGCTGCTATAAACCGTATCTTCCCCTTGCGGGAATTGCGCTGCCGCCGCAGCCATGGTGAAAGCCAGTGCACCACTGCGTCCGTTGTCCGTGTAGCCCGATTCGGGGCGATGATCGCCGTAAGCGAGAAGACCACGACCGGCAAACCGGAAAAACTGCTGTAAACCACCCTGAAAGACGTTTTCATCGACTTCAACGCCACATTCGCGCGCGAGCAGCAGGAAGGTCATAACATGGACACCGGCAGGGCTCATGCGTCCACCAGCGTAGTAATTCAAGCCACCCAGCCCGCGCTGGGCCCAACCGCCGGGCATGTAGTTTTCTTCTGCTGCGGCGACGGCTTTACGGATGACGGGTAGTACGGATTCATCGCCGGTGCGAAGGTAATATTCTGCTAGTGGCACACTGCCATAGCCTAAATGCCAGTTAATGTCGCGACTGACTTCGCGGTTTTCGTAATGTGCTACCGTTTTGGCAACCCACTCGCGAACAATATCGAGATCATCGTCATTGCCGGTCGACAAGAGAAAGAGCATACGAGGGCCATCCAGGTTAATGCCGCCGTTCCAGCCACGTTCTTTCATCCAGTTGGCGAGTCCGCGAACAATGTTTTCGGATTTTTCGCAATCCAGCGGCCAGGTTTCGCTGAAACTTCCGATAACGGGGATTTGCACGACAATCTCCTGCGGCTCGCTGCCTTCATCCTCGCGGATCATAAAACGGAGGATACCGTCTTTTGCTTCGGCTTTGGTAATCATGTTGCCAAGCTGGATGCGTGGATCCATGTCTGCGAGTGTTTCGCCATTGATCGAATCAATGATCTGTCCGGCGCGGAGTTTGCCGGTAGCTTCTGCGGGGGAGCCCGGTTCAACGTTTTTGACCTTCATGACAAAGGCGGGTTGATGCAATTCGATGCCGATGCCAACAGGTCCAAAGCGGTCCACGGTGCTGAGTACACCGGTTTCAGCGGGTCGCAAGGTGAATAGATTGGGTTTGGTGTAGAATGTGCTTTCGGCCCATGTGGGTGGTGCAACGAATATTGCGGCGGGGAGAAGGAACAAAAACATGTGTTTCATTCGAATACCTGCTTGTAGGTGATTGTTATAGCATTCAGAATTCCTTTCTGAACCATTAGCTTGCAAGAATACCAGCTTTGACGTGGTGCACAAGGGGCAATGGTTACGCTTATGCTCTTTTGTTGCATGTTGGCATTTGGTAGAACCTTTGTGCAGAGGCGGCGTGCTGGGAGGCGGACGCAAGGGATTGACGCTTCGCTGCCACCTTGCGGTGGCCTGTCGTCGCTGTGCTCCTCTGCGTCCCTCCAGGGGGCT
>SKVN01000131.1 GCA_007129405.1 Kiritimatiellia bacterium | reverse complement strand
TTGTTGGTGGTTTTGCAGCCCTTGATGAATTTTACGCGCTGGGATTCCATTTCCTTGGGTTTCTTTTTACCCATGGCACGGCGCAGAATATCGGCTTCTCCCAACGAGTAGCCTGCGAGTACATTTGCTGCTTTCTGTACTTGTTCCTGATAGACCATGACGCCATAGGTGTCTTTCAGGATTGGTTCGAGCAACGGATGATCGTACTCGATGGCTTTGGTGCCGGTTTTACGGTCTATATAGGCAGGCAGCATATTCATGGGGCCAGGCCGATAGAGCGCGATGACGGCAATAATTTCCTCGATATTGTTGATGCCAATGCGCCGGATCAAATCACGCATGCCGCCACTTTCGAGTTGGAAAATGCCTACGGTATCGGCGCGACTTAAGAGTTCATAGGTTTTGGGGTCGTCGAAGGGGATTTTCTTAAAATCGATATGTACGTTGTGTCCGGCTGCAACAAGTTCAATGGCTTCTTGAATGACCGTGAGTGTTTTTAATCCGAGAAAGTCCATTTTGAGCAGGCCAATTTCCTCGACGGGTTCCTTGGCAAACTGGGTGACAGGCTGTTTGTCCTTATCGACAGCAAGTGGGCAGATTTCGATCAGGGGTTTTTCACCAATAACAACACCGGCGGCGTGTGTGCCGGGGTTCCGGTATAGCCCCTCGAGCACGCGGGCATGTTTTAGAATGGCTTTTAGTTGTTCGTCCTGTTCGGCCGTCTGTTTGAATTCAGCATTTTCCTGGAGGGCTTTTTCAATGGTGATTTTGGGGTCATCGGGAATCATTTTGGCAAATTCATCGCATTTGCCGAATGGGATTTCGAGGACGCGTCCGACATCGCGGATTACAGATTTGGCACCGAGCGAGCCGAACGTAATAATTTGGGCCACATGGTCGGCACCATATTTTTCTTTAACGTATTGAATGACTTCGTCACGTCTGGCTTGGCAGAAATCGATATCGAAGTCGGGGGGGGAAACACGCTCTGGATTCAGGAAGCGTTCAAAGATGAGGTTATACTTTAGGGGATCGATACTGATAATACCCAAGGCATAGGCAACGATGCTGCCGCCGCCGGATCCACGGCCGGGGCCAACAGGTATCCCGTTTTCATGGGCGAAACGGATAAAATCCCACACCACGAGAAAGTAGTTGATAAAACCGGTATGCTCAATGATCCCGACTTCCATGTCGAAGCGTTGCATGATTTCGCGTTCGCGGTCATTGGAGGGGTTTGCAGGATCGGGGATATCGTATAGCTCTTGCAGTCCCTTGTGGCCGATTTCGACAAGGTATTCTTTTTGTGTCAATTCTCCGGATACCGTAAAGGTTGGGAAGTGTAATTGGCCCAACTCGATTTCGACAAAGCAGCGGTCGGCAATTTCGGTTGTGCGCGCAACGGCATCCGGCATTTCGGGAAATAGGGCATACATTTCGTCTGCCGTGCGGAAATAGAATTGATCGCTATCATAACGCATGCGTTTCGGATCACTGAGAGTTGTTCCGGTTTGCAGACACAACATGACTTCATGGGCTGCGGCATCGGAGCGATTCAAGTAATGCACATCGTTGGTGGCAACGAGCGGAATGCCCGTACGTTGTGATAATTCCTGCATATGTCGATTGGCTCTACGCTGATCGATCAAACCGTGATCCATGATCTCGATGAAAAAGTTATTCTCTCCTAATATATCTCGATAACGGATGGCGGCGGCTTCAGCTTCGTCCAGCTTATCTTCTTTTAAGGCGCTGGCGACTTCGCCTTTGAGGCAGGCCGACATGCCAATCAGACCTTCGGCATGTTCGGCCAGCAATTCGTAATCGATGCGGGGTTTGTAGTAAAACCCCTCGAGATGTGCTTTGGAGACGAGATGGGATAGGTTGCGGTATCCGACATTATTTTCGGCCAGCAGGGTAAGATGGTGGGTAGTGTGCTTGGCGGATGGATCGCGATTGGTTCGCGAACCTGTAGTGATATACATCTCGCAACCGATGATGGGGCGAATGCCGGCCGCTTGGGCTGCTTTTTGGAATTCGACAGCTCCATACATGACACCATGATCGGTCATGGCCACGGCTGGCATTCCCTGCTCAACAGCTTTTTCGATGAGCTGGTCAATTCGACAAGCTCCATCGAGAATACTGTAGGCTGTATGGAGGTGAAGATGTACGAAAGGTTTTGGCATGAGAGGCATCCTAACGGGATCCGTTGGATGCGAAAAGGGAAAACCGTATGGAGGGGTGAATTGATTTTTTGTTAATGTGTAACAGGTTGTCCATAAGGAGGTTATGCTGCAAGAAGTGGGTGCAGATTCTGAACGATTCGGCACGGAGCGATATTGGGCATAGTGCGTCGCGCGTGCGTGGCGGGTTTGATTACTGGCAGTGGTATATCACACCCGATTAACCTTTTGTTGGATCATCATTGGTAGACATACCCGATGTTGGATTGTAGGTCAGGGGCTTCCGTGAGAGATCGTAAATAGCGAAAGGACGGCTATAGCATAAGTTATGATGGTTATGATAATGGGGATATCGGTGAGCAGTACCTGTTCGGGGCGATCTCCTTTGTTTTCGCGATAGAGTAAATCCAAGTATCGAAACATGCCAAACATGACGATAGGTATGGTAAAAGCGAGTCGGGCTGAACCGAATTTCGTGATGGTTTCGGGCCAGAGGGTATAGATGGCATACACAACCGTGGTTGCGCCTGCAACGATACTGATGAGCTGATCGGTAAGTAAAAGATCGTATTTCTGTAAACTGATTCTTTGACGGGCACTTGCACCAGCTTCGATGCTGGCTTTCTCATGTCGCCGTTTGCACAGGGCCAGAAACAGGGCTAGGAGAAATGTGCAGACGAGTAACCAAGGTGAGATGGGGATGGCGAGGAGCTCGGCACCGGCAATGGCTCGGAGGACAAATCCTGCTGCGATAATGAATATGTCTAGCAAGGCCACACGTTTTAGTAGGGAGGTATATAAGCCTTGCAGAAGCAGATAGACAAGTAGGATTCGCGCAAAGGGAACGGATAGGGCGTAGGACACAATCAAGGAAAGTGCGAGGAGGGCAGTTGCGGCACTTGTGGCAAACCGTGGAGGGAGAAGACCTGCGGCAATCGGTCGATATCGCTTTGTCGGGTGTTGTTTGTCCTGCGGACGGTCTAGCAAATCATTGAATATGTAGATGGCACTGGCAGCGATGGAAAACAAGAGGAAGGCCGGGATGACGCGCAAGCCATCCTGCCATACAATATCGAGGGTTTGATCGCCATACCCGAATACAAAAGCTGCAAAAAGAATGCTGTTTTTGGTCCACTGGGCTGGACGCATTGCCTGTAGTAGATAGCGAAAACGCATCATACTTGTTGTCTTTGTTTTACTCATGATTGTTGCTGCGGTGGTTTTCGGTGGAAATGGTTGCGGAGGGCAAGTTTCCAGACAATCCAGAGGGCTTCCTTGAAAATCTTGCCGCTCATTTTGGAGTAGCCCGTGTAGCGATCTTCGAAGGTGATGGGGACTTCTTTGATTCGATATCGCCGCAGCCAAGCGGCATGGGTCATTTCGACTTGAAAGGAATACCCATTGGAGATGATGCGTTCAAAAGGAATTGCTTCGAGAACCTCGCGGCGGAAGCATTTGAAACCGCCTGTCGGGTCTGTCACGGGCATGCCGGTGATGATGCGAACATAAGTTGCTGCTCCTTTACTAAGGATCAGTCGGCTCAATGGCCAGTTCGTGATGCGGATTCCTTCGCAATAACGGGATCCGAGCACGAGATCGGCATCTTCTGCTGCGTCGAGAAATCGTGGCAATTCAGCAGGGTTGTGCGAGAAGTCGGCGTCCATCTCGAAAATGAATGTATAGTCACGTGCAAGAGCCCATTTGAATCCGGCAATATACGCTCTACCCAAGCCTTCTTTGCCGGGGCGATGCATGACGTGGATATGCTCCGAGCTCGCTTGCATTTCATCGAGAATTTTACCTGTTCCATCGGGTGAATTATCGTCAACAAACAGAATATCTGCATTGGGAACATGTTGTCGCACGGCTTGGGCAATGGGGCGCACATTGTCGCGTTCATCATAGGTCGGGATAATTACCAATACATTTGCTGCGGGCATTGGGACTAGTCCTTTGGTGCGTTGGAAATGATCTTTGTTTGCAGTTGTTCGCGCAGGTAATGGCCATATACGCTTTTGCCAAGATTGTCGGCGAGTTTCATGAATGCTTCATTGTTGATCCAACCCCGCCGCCATGCAATTTCTTCAGGACAGGATATTTTGAGTCCTTGGCGTTTTTCAATCGTCGCTACGAACGCCCCAGCCTCTAGCAGGGAATCATGAGTGCCGGTATCGAGCCAAGCCATACCGCGTCCGAGAACCGCGACAGAAAGATTCCCTGCGGACAGGTATTGTTGATTGATGCTAGTGATTTCGAGTTCTCCCCGGGCAGATGGCTTGACGGATTTGGCGATTTCAACCACATCATTATCATAAAAATATAACCCGGTTACCGCATAGCGGGATAAAGGCTTGGCAGGTTTTTCTTCAATGCTGGTGGCATTGCCATCGGCATCGAAATCGACGACGCCATAGCGTTCGGGGTCATGCACAGGATACGCAAAAACGGTGGCTCCGTTCTCTTGGTGCGCAGCATCCATGAGTTGGGATACGAGGCTATTGCCGTAGAAAATGTTATCGCCCAAAATAAGAGTTACGCGATCTGCACCAATGAAGTCGGTTCCGATAATGAAGGCTTGTGCCAGACCATCAGGAGAGGGTTGTACTGCATATTCGAGGGAGAGTCCCCACTGGGAACCGTCCCCGAGTAAAGCTTGAAACATGGGGGTATCCTGGGGGGTACTGATAATCAGGATGTCGCGTATGCCTGCCAGCATTAATGTGCTGAGTGGGTAATAGATCATGGGCTTGTCATAGATCGGTAACAATTGTTTGCTGATGACCGATGTGACGGGATGCAGTCTCGTACCGGCTCCGCCCGCTAGAATGATTCCTTTGCGCTTGCTCATGCTTTTGCTCCCAATCGTTCTCCGGCATACTTTTCTTCTCGGATCGGTCGCCACCACCAGTCATTGTGAAGGTACCATTCCACCGTGTCGTGCATGCCGGTTTCAAATGTATGCTCTGGTTCCCAACCCAGTTGATCTCGGATTTTGGCGGCATCAATGGCATAGCGATGATCATGCCCCGGGCGATCTGCGACGAAGGTAATCAAGTCGCGGTAGGATTTTCCATTGACGCGTGGCTTTTTAGCATCGAGTAAATCGCAGATAGTCTGAACCACTTCGAGATTGGTGCGTTCACAATTTCCCCCGACATTATATTTTTCCCCCGGTATCCCTTTTGATAGTACCCGGTATAATGCTTTGGCATGATCCTCGACATATAACCAATCGCGAATATTGTCGCCTTTTCCGTACACGGGGAGTGGTTGCTCATGCAAGGCATTGAGCAATACGAGCGGGATTAATTTCTCCGGGAAGTGATAGGGGCCATAGTTGTTGGAGCAATTCGTCATGAGCACGGGGAGCCCGTAGGTATGCCACCAAGCTTGAACAAAATGATCTGAAGCGGCTTTGCTGGCGGAATAGGGGGAACGGGGGGCATAGGGTGTGTCTTCGTAGAAGTACCCTTCGGGGCCGAGGGACCCATAGACTTCGTCAGTAGATATATGCAGGAAACGAAATGCGTCTTGCTCTGCGGTAGTCAATGTTTTGCGGTAGGCGGTTGCTGTCTGGAGGAGATTGCATGTGCCGACAACATTGGTTTGCACGAATGCTGCGGGACCATCAATGGAACGGTCGACGTGGGATTCCGCCGCTAAATGCATGATGGCATCTGGTTTCCATGTTGAAATGATATGGTCGATAGCTGCTGTATCGGCTATATCCGCTTGAAGAAAAGCATAACGAGGGTCCCCGTCTATTTCGCGCAATGACGTTAGGTTTCCGGCATAGGTGAGGGCGTCCACGTTGAGAACGGTGTGTGGTGTTTTCTGGATTATATAACGAATGAGGGCGGATCCGATGAATCCGGCGCCGCCGGTAACAAGAATTTTTGAGGGAATATGCATGGGGGCAATATGCGAAAAACCAAGGTTACTAGTCAAATACAACTAATCCTAGGTTGTAACTTCATTTTTACATAGAAGATACTATGGTCTTAAAATGCGCCACCACAATTCACACCGGAAAAGTATGTGAGTACGTGGGTAAGTGAGTGTGTGGGACCTGGAGGGCGGCAGTCCTCTGCCGCCGAAGCAAAGCCCATCAAATCTACCCTATGGAACCCTGTTCCACTGGGGCCCTCTCACACACTCACGCACCCACAAACTCACCCACAAATTTCACGTTCATCTTTGCTGACTGGTGTGATGAAGGGGTGGATCTTTGTGAGGATGATATTGACGCATTCTTCAACAGAGTTTTTTGGGGTATGCACTTCTATATCGGGGGCGGTGGGGGCTTCGAACGGATCGTGAATTCCGGTGAAGTTGTTGATTTCTCCCTTGCGAGCCTTGGCGTAAAGTGCTTTGGGGTCACGCTTTTCGCAAACTTCCAACGGTGTATGAATGTAGACTTCGCGAAACCGATCCACGGTTGTGTCGCGGCCGCTATTGATGATTTTGCGTGCTGCTGCGCGATCCTCGGTATAGGGCGAAATAAATGCGGTTATGGTAATTATGCCGGCATCGGCAAGTAGGGCCGCGACATGCGCAATGCGGCGTATGTTTTCACGTCGCCCGGCGGGGCTAAAGTCGAGATCGGCATTGAGACCATGCCGGATGTTATCTCCATCAAGAACGTAGGCAGCATGACCTTGCTGCATGCATGCTGATTCCAAAGCGACAGCGATCGTGGATTTGCCGGACCCACTGAGCCCTGTCATCCAAAGAACGCATCCTTGTTGTTGCATAACGTTGATGCGGTCTTGTGTGGATACACGGTTCGCATGCCATGTGATATTTTGGTTGTTGGATGCTTCGGTCATGGGTGAATCACCAATGGAATTGATTTCTATGCAAGGGGCTGGGGTGTACGGTCATAGGCTGCAAATTCCTGCAGGGTCTGTTGGTAGGCCTGTGGATTTCCAATGTCAAAGCGTTTTCCTTTTACACGGCAGGCTTGAAATCCTTCTTCTTGACGAAGTTTGTCGAGGCATGTCGTGAGTTGAAATTCTCCTCGTTCGCGCATGTTGTGCTTTATGTTTTCCTCCAATAGCGAAAAGATGCGTGGATTGAGTATGTATTGTCCAAAAACCGTAAGGAACATATCCGGGGGTAAGCCGTCGACTTGCAGCTTTTCACGGGCATAGCTTGCGCTCGGTTTTTCGGCGAATTCGCTGACATTGAGGGTGCCATTTACATTGGTCCATGCCCCTGTAACACATCCAAAGTGCTGGACTTGGTCGGCGGGGGTTTCTTCCACTGCTACAACGCTCTGTCCGTTTTCTTCATACACGGACAGAATTTGGCGTGCACAGGACTGATCGGTCGGGCTGGTGTATAAATGGTCTCCTAGTAGTAGCAGGAAGGGTTCATTTTGGATCCAATCCTTGGCACAGTACACGGCATGACCGAAGCCTTCCTGGGTGTCCTGGGAAAGAAAGGTAATGCGATTCCCTACTTCCATGAGATACTTGCAGTAGTCTTGATTTTCGTGGCTCAATTTATTGAAGTTCTCGATCGGTGGTGGAGAACAGAATATTTCCTCGAATAGCTCGCGATCCTGACTTTGTATGATGATGCAAACTTCTTCGATGCCCGCACTGAGAGCTTCTTCTACGATGGCAAGAATCACGGGTTTCGCGCGGCCTTGGCCATCGATGATGGGGAATAGTTCCTTTTTGAGTGCTTTGGTTGCGGGGAACAAACGGGTGCCAAAACCCGCGGCGGGAATTACAGCTTTGCGGACTTTGCGTCCCGAGTGAATGACAAGATCGAGGCAATGCATGCCTAGATCTTTTTCGATGCATTGTATGGCGGCCAGCTGCGATTCACGGTCTTTGGCCAGGAGCTGAGCTGTGCCATCGCCTTGGGATCCGACGCCTTTTCCACCATAGAGATATTGCTGGAGTGGTTGATGTTGCAAGAGTCGATGCAGTACTGGCGCGGTTAACTGGTTTGGGCAAGCTGGTTGCATGGCACTGTCAAACTTGGTTTGTGCCTCGGTCATTAAACGTCCGAGTGTAGGCGCGTCCCCGTTGCGAAATGCTGCTACGGCTTGGGCGACGATATCGCGATTGATCGGGCCCAGATATTCTTGTACGCCTCTTTGAACATCATCGTCGGCAAAGGGATAGCAGTGATTCAGGCGATTGAGGATTTCTTTTGTGTCCTTGCTCGCCTTTAGATCCACTATTATGTAGTAGAGACTTTGTGGGACGCTTAGTTCTTTTACTTCCAAACGGTCGCCATCATAGATCATGAGGATGGGGCGATTGCCGTAGGCGCACCCCTGATCCATGCGTCCGCAGCGTGATGGGGTTGTGATTTCTCCTAAATAGGCAAGTTCCATTTCTCCACGGACGGTGAGTTTTAAATCATAGACACGGTTGAATGCACGGGCCGTTAATACGCAAACAGCAGCACTACTGGACAACCCTTTTTTGAGGGGTAGGTCCATACGGGTATTGGTAATTTCAATGCCGCGTACCCTGTAATTGGTGAGCACTTGATAGGCCACACCGGCAGCGTAGCTGATAAAGCCGCCTGCTTCTGCGGCTTCGAGCAATGCCTGGCTTTCCATGGGCAAATCATATGTTTGCCATTTGCCATCTTGGTCCAAGGCATGAAAGATGAAACGGGAGGGGTGCTGTTTGACATCTGCATAGATGCCTTGGTTGGTTCCCGTAATGATGGTATAGCCCTTTTCAATGGCAGCATTGATTCGGCGATATCCGCCAGCCCAATCACTGTGTTCGCCAAATAAGCAGATGCGCCCCGGTACAAAAATATTCATATTTGTTCTCCACGTATTGGCTCGGCAGGTATCAGGAGGAGCTCTTTGTGCTTAGCTGATGATAGGTCAGGAACCAGTCTACGAATCTAGGGATACCCTCGGAAATGGGAGTAGAAGGTGTGAACCCTAGCTTTTGCTGAATTTTGGTAATATCCGCATATGTTGCCGGGACATCGCCCGGTTGCATGGGGAGCATTTCCATTTGCGGCACGCGTCCTAACGCCTGCGCTAGCAAATCAATCATTTCCATGAGATTTTCGCTTCTATGGTTGCCGATGTTCAGCACTTCGTATGGGTCCAGATTTTCATTTTGCAGCAGGCTGCGTTCTACGCCCGTGATAATATCGTCGATGTAGGTGAAATCCCGTTGCATCTTCCCGTGATTGAATACCTGAATGGGGCGATCTTCCAGCATGGCTTTCGTAAATAGCCACATGGCCATATCGGGGCGTCCCCAAGGCCCGTACACGGTGAAGAATCGCAAACCGATGGTTTGGAACCCATAGAGATGGGTATAGCAGTGTGCCATAAGTTCATTGGCTTTTTTGGTGGCGGCATAGAGGCTGACGGGAGAATCTACGGTATCACTTTCGCTGAATGGCAATTTGGTGTTGCCGCCATAGACACTCGAACTGGATGCGTACACGAGCCGTTGCACGGCATTATGCCGGCAACATTCCAAGATATTGAGAAAGGCTTGCAAATTGCTTTCTTCATATACGTGCGGATGCGTGAGGGAGTATCGTACGCCAGCTTGTGCGGCAAGATGACAGACGCGCTCGATGTTGTGGTTCTGGAAACATGCTTCCAGTGCTGCACGATCGCACATATCCATTCGTAAGCCGGTGTATGCGGGGTGTGTTTCAAGCGTTTTGTGGCGGTTCTCTTTCAGAGATATCTCATAGTATGGATTGAAATTATCGATACCAACGACTTCATGGCCGGCCGCCAGAAGACGATGGGCTAAATGCATACCGATAAACCCGGCTGTTCCTGTTACGAGTATTTTCATGATGCGAGCGTCTTTCGATGGTTAGGCTTGGAATACATTTGCAGCCGGCGAGCATACGCCGCGCGTGTCAATAACAATTGGCAGTTGTTCGACAAGGGCATCGTGATCGATACAATCGTGCCCAGTCGTTATGATTGCCGCATCAAAGTTATCGGCATGTATATCCCCGGCTTCCACGCTGGTTATGCCGGCAAACTGCTTGTGTTCACGACTGGGGCGCACGACGGGGCAATAGGGGTCGTGGTAGGAGACAATCGCGCCATGTTCAAGCAGTTGTTTCCAGATGGCGTATGTGGGACTTTCCCGGTCATCATCCACATTCTTTTTGTATGCCAATCCTAGCAACAAAATACGGCTACCTTGGAGAGGTTTGCTGTTACGGTTCAAAGCAAGCATGGTGCGTTGTATGACGTATGATGGCATGCTGGTGTTGACTTCGCCAGCGAGCTCGATAAAACGCGATGATATGTCATACTCTTTTGCTTTCCATGTGAGATAAAATGGGTCGATGGGAATACAGTGTCCTCCGAGCCCCGGACCTGGGTAAAACGGCATGAATCCAAAGGGTTTGGTCGAGGCAGCACGGATCACTTCCCATACATCGATCTCCATTGCAGAAAAAACTACCTTGAGTTCGTTTACGAGAGCGATGTTGACACAGCGAAAGATATTTTCCATGAGCTTGGCGGCTTCCGCCGTTCGACAGTTGGAAACGGGGACCAACTCACAAATGACGGATTGGTATAAGTCGGTAGCCACTTGCAAGGAGACATCATCGATGCCCCCTACAACCTTGGGTATTGTAGCCGTTGAAAAATCTTTATTATTGGGGTCTTCTCTTTCGGGGGAGTAGGCCACGAAAAAGTCACGCCCGGCTTTGAGATTGCTTCCGGCCTCGAGCACAGGGATGAGTTCATCTTCGGTCGTGCCTGGATAGGTTGTAGATTCGAGTGTGACAAGTTGGCCTTGCTGTAAGTACGGGGCAATTTGAGATCCGGTGTTCAAGACATATGATAGATCTGGATCGCGATGGGCGGTCAACGGGGTTGGGACACAGATCAGAAGGGCATGGCATTCTTGTGTGCGGGAAAAATCGGTTGTGGCAAAAAACTTTTGGTTATCGGTAAGGTGCTCTTTAATTGTCAGGGAGGGAATGTGTCGAATGTATGATTTTCCAAGAGTTAATTGATCAATTTTGACTTGATCAACATCGAATCCAGCAACGGGAAATCCTGCTTTGGAAAATTCTATGAGGAGCGGAAGCCCGACGTAGCCCAGCCCGATGATGCCGATCCGTGCCTCCTTGTTTTGGATGCGCTGGCGTACTTCTTGTATATCCATGTTGTTCCTTCGTGTTTCCACCGTATTCATGAAGTCAGGTGTAACGTGGTTTTTTAGATAGTTTACGTGTTCTTGCCCCGAATTTCCGTGTTGCCGTAGAATCAATAAAAGATGTCGTAAAGGATGGTTTTTAACTGATTTATGTCAAGTCTGGAATTGATGAGGCTGGCCGCTGCAATTTTCGGATAGCGCGTGTTTAGGGTATGTTGTTGTTCCGAGGCGTATGGATTATGTATAAAATTTACTGGATTATTGTCGTTGAACTTTTGACGCTCCTTGCTTTGCTGCCTTTGTCCTTATGCGGGTTTGATGTGTGAACTGTGGACTTTGTCTCAGGATTTCCGATACTGTGAACTTGGAATTGCTTGACGGTTGGATGTGTTTGTCCTCTATACTCGTAGTGCATTTGATTGAAAGGCTAGATATATGTTTCGAAAAATATTAATTGCGAATCGGGGAGAGATCGCGGTTCGCGTGATTCGTGCTTGCAAGGAGCTTGGTATACAGACCGTAGCGGTGTACTCGGAGTCTGATGAATCATGTTTGCATGTCCGTTTGGCGGATGAGGCTGTATGCATCGGGCCGGCCCCCAGTGCGGAGTCGTATTTGCGTATGGATGCCGTGTTGGATGCGGCCCAGAAGACGGGAGCACAGGCGATACATCCCGGCTATGGCTTCTTATCTGAAAAGGCAGAATTTGCTGATGCCTGCAGCAAACGGAAAATTGTGTTTATTGGGCCTCCTGCGAAAGCCATTCGCAAGCTGGGGGACAAGGTGACTGCTCGTGCTACGATGCATCGGGTCGGTGTTCCGATACCGCCTGGCACGCGTAAACCCATTCGCTCGCGTGAAAATGTCGTGCGTATCGCCAAAGATATTGGCTATCCACTACTGATCAAGCCTTCTGCAGGGGGCGGCGGCAAGGGCATGCAAATTGTTACATCTCCGCATGAGCTCAAAGGGGCACTCGATTTGTCGCAAAGTGAATCAGCGGCTGTTTTTGGATCGGGTGATGTGTATTTGGAGAAAGTGATCGAGCATGCCCGCCACATTGAAATCCAGATTATGGCGGATCAGCATGGCAATGTGATTCATCTCGGTGAACGGGAATGCTCGATTCAGCGGCGTCATCAAAAGCTGATTGAAGAGTCTCCCTCTGTGGTCGTCAATTCAGAGTTGCGTGAAAACATGGGGGCAGCGGCAGTTGCGGCGGCGAAAGCAGTCGGATATGTCGGCGCGGGTACGGTGGAATTTCTGGTCGATCGGCATGGGCAGTTTTACTTTATCGAGATGAATACGCGTATTCAAGTGGAGCATCCGGTGACGGAATGGGTAACCGGCGTAGATTTGATTCGTATGCAGATCCAAGTAGCGGCGGGAGAACGATTGCCGCTTGCACAGAAAGACATTTGCTTTCAGGGGCATGCCATCGAGTGCCGTATCAATGCTGAAGACCCGGATGATGACTTTTCGCCAAGTCCGGGGCTTGTGGCAGGGTTGTCGATGCCTGGCGGTCCCGGCGTTCGTATAGATTCGCATTTGTATAATGGCTATATGGTTCCACATCACTATGATTCACTGCTGGCCAAGTTTATTGTGCATGCAGAGACCCGAGAATTGGCTATAGCGCGGATGGAGCGCGTGCTGGCGGAGTTCCAGATCGAGAACATCAAGACCACCGTGCCGTTCTTGCAGCGAATTCTCAAGGAGCGAACTTTTCGGCATGGCGACTATACAACAGCCTTTGTTGAGGAAATGCGTGCGGCCGATATGCGCCACCGTTTGCATGAATTCATGTATAAGCTTTCGGACTCGTTCCGTCGCCTGACCGGCGGCTCGGGCATGGCGTAAGGTGATCCAAATGCCGGTCACCGTGGTCTATGGTTATACTGTGGAGACCACGGGTAGAGGGTGAATAATGGATATACAAGACCAAGTTTGGAGTGTAACGGAGCTCACCCGCCGCATCAAAGGCACGCTTGAGAGGGGTTTCCGTGCAATCGGGGTCGAGGGCGAGATTTCGAACCTGGCGCGCCCCGCTTCCGGTCACCTGTATTTTACGATCAAGGATGAGGGGGCCCAGATCCAGGCCGTGATGTTCAAGGGAAGTCAGCGCGGGTTAGCTTTCGTTCCCAAGAATGGGGATGTCGTACGTGCGCATGGCGAAGTAACGGTTTACGAGAAGCGTGGGAATTACCAGATCTTGATCCGCCAGATGGAGCCCGGGGGCAAAGGTAATCTCCAGGCGCAATTCGAGGCTTTGAAAAAACGATTGGCTGAAGAGGGCCTTTTTGAAGCGTCACATAAAAAGGCCTTGCCTTTGTTGCCGCAGCATGTCGGAGTGGTGACATCGGCCACAGGGGCAGCCATACGGGATATTTTAAACGTGGTTAGTCGCCGTTTCCCGAATTTGCATATTTTGTTGGTGCCTGTAAAGGTACAGGGGGATGGTGCGGGCGCTGAGATTGCGGCCGCGATTGACCGGCTGAATGAGATCGGCAATTTGGATGTATTGATCGTTGGTCGCGGTGGAGGCAGTCTCGAAGACCTATGGTCATTCAATGAGGAAATTGTGGCTAGAGCCGTATTTCGCTCTCGTATCCCCGTGATCTCGGCCGTGGGGTATGAAATTGATTTCACGATCTGTGATTTTGTGGCGGATGTGCGTGCACCGACGCCCTCGGCTGCTGCCGAGCTGGTGGTGGGCCGCAAAGATGCTTTTACCGGGATGCTCAGTGAGTATGAGCGCAGGCTGGAAGGTTGTATGCGCCATCTGCTGGAGCGTGCACGGCATCGTCTGACGCGCTCTGCAAATCATTATGTCTTTCGGGAGCCTACGAATGCGGTTGCCCGTTATCGGCAGGGGTTAGATGGGATCGAGCAACGGATTCGCCGTGAGTTGCGTGGGCGTTTAGAGGCTGCGCAGCAAGCGTTGGATTGGATGCGTGGTTCCTTGCAGCAGAAGAGCCGGGGGGCCTTGCAGGGGGGGCGTGTTAAGATGGAGGCGACCAGCCAACAGATGCGCCAGTGCCTGCTGCTGCGACAGCAGCGTGCTTCTCAAGAAGTGCAGCGTTTGAAGTTACAGTTGCGTGCGCTGAGTCCACTGGCTGTCTTGCAGCGTGGTTATTCGGTGACGTGTTTGGAAGACGGGACGATTGTGCGGGATGCTGCCGAAGCGAAAGCCGGCGTACTGGTTCGCACGCGGTTGGCCAAAGGGGAATTACATTCGTGTGTTTTGGAGCAAACAGAGGAAGGATAGATATGAGTACGGAAAAACAACCGAAGGTATCGTTTGAAAAATCATTGGCTCGTCTGGAGGAAATCGTTGCTGGAATGGAGAGCGGCGAATTGAGTTTGGATGATATGATTACGCGATTTGAAGAAGGTCAAAAGCTGATCAAGCTTTGTTCGGGTAAACTGGATGAGGTTGAACGAAAGATTGAGCAGTTGTTAACAAAGGAGGGGCCTGTTAAGACGGCACCTTTTCCGCATGACGAGGAACCCGATGCTGATGAGTTGCCCTTGAGATAAGCTACCGACAAAGGTGTTTCGTCTACGTTGTATGCACAGTTTGTTGCTGCTTCTTGTAATGTTTAGATGATGTGCGGTCATGCTGGAGGGGATGTTATGGCGTCTTTGGAATGGCGGGAAGATCGATTGAATTGGGATGCATTACCGCAAGCCCCTATGGAACTTTTTGCCGATTGGCATACGGTCGCCGCCAAAACGGAGCCGTGGGAAGCGGGGGCTATGCTGTTAGCCACAGCAAATGCCGGTGGTGCGCCCTCTGCGCGGATCGTACTGATGCGCGGATACGGGCCTGAAGGTATTCGATTCTTTACGAACTATGATAGTCCCAAAGGGAAAGTGCTGGCTGATAACCCGCGATTTGCCGTTGTGTTTTGGTGGCCTTCGCAGGTTCGGCAAGTACGGTTGGAGGGCAACGCTGCGCGCTTACCGCGGGCAGAGTCGGAAGCATATTTTGAAGAACGCCCACGGGGAAGCCAGTTGGGGGCGTGGAGTTCACCCCAAAGCCAGACGATTCGTGATTTGTCATTGCTGGCATCCCAGTATGATGAAGTAGAGCGCTCTTTTGCGGGACAGGATGTACCTTGTCCTCCCTTTTGGGGCGGATATCTACTGCAGCCGGATCGGGTGGAATTCTGGCAGGGGGGCAAGGACCGGTTGCATGATCGAGCGCTTTATACGCGTAACAATCAAACGTGGCAATTGGAGCGTTTGGCGCCCTGATGGGAAGAGAGCGACAAGAGGTTATGCATCTTTTGCTGAAATATTCGATTCAATGGTGCGGGCCCACTTTGCTTTGGCTTGTTCAGGGGCTTTTTCAGTAATTGCATCCTCTTCATGTCGCCGGAAGGCCCGCGCCATGTCTTGAAATAGCATGATATTCGTATTGAATTTTCCGCACACAAAACAAATCGTGACATGAAAGCGCAACATGCATCGTTTCCATGCAGGAAGATCTTGGTAGTCGGTTTCCGCGAGTGCTTTAGAAACTTGTTTACAGGTCAGCATTTAATCCTCTTCACGATCCCAATTTGACTCTAGACAATTTTTCAATTGGGCTCGCGCCCGGTGGTTCAGCACCCACAGATTGTTCGGCTGAATGTTTAATGCCTTACATACAGATTCCGAGTCCATGCCGTCGACCATTTTCAGGACAAAAGCTTGGCGCATGGTGTCGCTGAGTTTGGATAAACACTGTTCGAAAGCTTGCCAGAATTCGCCTTTTTCAAATTCACGTTCGGGGGCGAATTGCCAAGGTTTAGGAGCGCGTTCGGTGATACCAAACATTTGAAACGAATAACTTTCGACTATATCTTGACCGTCATCATTATTTACCGGATGTTCGCGTGTGTTTTTGCGGATGTAATCCACAATTTTGTTGCGTAAAATGCCACGCAGCCAGTATTTGACATCCACGCGTCCATCAAATTGGTCTAGCCCTTTGATACCAGCCAGAAAGGTTTCCTGCACAGCGTCCTCAGCATTGATAGGGTCTTTTAACCGCATCAAGGCGTAGCGGTATAGATAATCGCTATATTGCGCTACCCATTCTGATGGTGGTGTTGGAGGCTTGGGCTGCTCTTTTTCTTTTTTCATGCTAAGAGGATGACAAGAATAGCACCCAAGCGCAAGACATTCATTTTACTGGGATGTCGCAAGAAAGATGACACCGTTCCATGGGATAGTAGAGGCACTTGGGTGGTCAAGATGATGCGGAGTAGAAACTTGAGAATCGAATGTCCAATAACAAGGAATTTCCAATCATCAAGTTCGGGAGTCCCATATTTGGACATTGGACATTCGTTGCCGTTCCCTTTGGTCACTGCTTTCGCTTCGCTCAAGCCCGTCTCCGCTTCGCTTCGGCTGTTGGATATTGATTATTGAAATCGCCTTGTGGTAGCGCGTTGGAAAAACCACAACGCTTTGTACTAAACGGCGAAGTTACAGTCTAGAGCCCCGGCCCCGAGCGCGCTCGGATGATGCGCAGGTGTAACTTGTGTCGAAGTGCCGGGAACTCGGTTGAACGAGAACGGCGACGAGAACGGTGAACGATTATTGTTTTCTTACTCGTAATCCGTTCTCGTCGCCGTTCTCGTCAAACGAATGGGGAAGCCTTCATTGTGTATATTGCGTTGGGAAAACCACAACATCTTGTGTTTAAAAATGAAGTTACTGGCTAGATGTATTTTTACGGGCGGTAGACTTTTTGTAATTGCTCTATGGTTGGCATGGCATCGTAAGATTCGCCTCGTGGACCGATGTATTGATTACCAACTTTTGTGATGGTGATGGTAAGGGGGAAACCGCTTGGCGTTTCAAATGATACGGGGATGCGCGATACGCCAGGGTG
>SKVN01000108.1 GCA_007129405.1 Kiritimatiellia bacterium | reverse complement strand
GTGATGGTCGCGGTTCGCGGGCAGGAATGTGTTCCGGTGCCATTGGAAGATGTGGCCGGAACCACGCGCTTGGTGCCGACGGATCATTCCTGGATTCATACCGCTCGTCTCGTTGATACGTGCATGGGAGATTAATGCCACGAAGGAGGTTGTGATGTATACACAAGCGGATGTTGCTGCAACGGTTGATCATGCTGTGCTAAAGCCGGAGCTAACGGCTAACGATGTGCGCGATGCGGCTGAGATGTGTCGTGCTCGTGGTGTGTGTGCCTTATGTGTCCGCCCGAGCGATGTGGCTCTGGCGCGCGATGTGCTGGCAGGGAGTGCCACGAAAGTATGTGCTGTGATTGGATTCCCGCATGGTGCGAATCGTAAGGAGACGAAGGCATTGGAAGCTCGTCTAGCGCTTGAGGATGGTGCTGTGGAACTAGATATGGTGATGAATGTCGGACAATTTCTTTCTGGCCATCATGAAGTAGTGCAGCAGGATATCGAGGTTGTTGTTGCTGAAGCACATGCTGCGAATGCCATTGTGAAGGTGATCTTGGAAACGTGTCTTTTGACAAAAGAACAGATTGCTGAGGCGTGTCATATCGCCCGGCGAGCAGGTGCAGATTTTGTCAAGACCTCAACCGGGTTTTCCTCCGGTGGAGCAACCCCGGAAGCGATTGCTGTTATGATAGAGACTGTTGGTACCAGCATGCAAGTCAAGGCATCCGGCGGTATTCGGGACTGGGCTGGCGCGGTTGCCTATCTTGAGCAAGGCTGTACGCGGCTTGGCATCGGTTCCACGGAGACGGTGCTTGATGGGGGCCTCGCCTCGAGCGGCTATTAAATCAAGGGGATTTGTCTTTGCTTTCTGCATCGTAAAATGACAAACCTGTTTGCATTCGAGCGACAGGAAGGCTGGATTTTCTCGCAAGAATATGTTTCATCTCACGGCATGAAATTGATCAAGATGTTTGTTGGGATCAGTCTGCTGTTCCCTAGCGTGGTACTTACCCAGGTATTGTGGGATCTTCTGCTGGCAGCTCGTACAAATGTGGATATTTTTTTGCCATTGCCAGCGGTAGCTCTTGTGACTGGATCGATGGCTTGGATTCTGTTGTTTACCATATTTCCCCGCCCTTTGCGTAGCTATATTCTGGCCCATGAGTTGACGCATGCCTTATGGGGGGTCATGATGGGGGCGCGTATTTCACGCATTCGTGTGAAGGCAGACCATGGGTCGGTGGTTTTATCCAAAACAAATTTTTTAATCACCTTGGCGCCGTATTTTTTCCCTCTTTATACCGTGTTGGCAATTTTGGTGTATTTGATTTGTAGTCTTTTTTACGATTTGCAGTCGTATTCCCTGCTGTGGTTGGGGCTTGTAGGATTCACTTGGGCCTTTCATGTAACGTTTACGATAAATGCACTTCTGCAGCGACAAACAGATATTCAACAACAGGGTAAGATTTTTTCGTATGTTTTTATCTATTTTGCGAATGTGCTGGGGGTTTGTATATGGGTTGTTTTGGTAACAACGCCGGATGGGCGAGACGTGTTGCATTTTCTGACGATGCGAACTGCCAGAGTCTGGGATGGTGTTCTCTGGATTGTGGCATGTTCGCGAGCGATGTGGTCGTGGACTTGGATGAGATACGGCTAGCACTTCCGAGCGCTTGACTTGCGTTTCTGGGACACGTATTATCTGCCTTGTTATATAGGCAAAAATAGTAGGAAGGATGTGGCATGTTTAATAGCGTGAAATACGGCGTGTATGTTCTGATGAGTATGATTGTGGCATTTGCGACCGCACATGCTGAACGCTTGGAGCCAGTTTTGCGAGCGTGGGATGTTAGGGGAACCGTTATGGTCCAGCGTGGCGGCCATGGCAGTTTTGAAGAGATGAAAGAGGGACGTACATATCCATATGGTAGCCGGTTTCGTACATCTGCGGAGTCCAGCGTACGTTTGGCCATGTCGGAAGAAAGTTCCGTTCGTCTTCTACAGAACGCAGAGATCCTTTTTGCCGAGAACCGCCGTGATACCAGTAAAAAGCGGGTTATTTTGCGTGGTGGGGAAATTGAGGCAAACCTGGGCCCGAATTTCCCGTCTGGTAATAACGAGTTATATGTTGAAGCGGCGAACTTCTTTGTCAAGGCAGTCGGGTCTACTTACAGGGTGGCGCTGGCGACTGAGGCAGATCTGAATATTCTGATTATACGTGTGTTTGCCGGTCTTGTTCGCGTCATGGGCGCGAACTTTGAGGTGGCCGAATTGCAGGCTGACCAATGGGTTTCGCTCTTAGCGCCATCAGATGAATCTTTTACGCGCCTCAAGAATTTGCGCGGCGAATTTGAAGTTACGGTTATTGATGCGGATAAACAGCAGAGGCTTTTGTCTACGGAAGAGGG
Organism: Kiritimatiellia bacterium; assembly: GCA_007129405.1. Taxonomy (GTDB): domain Bacteria; phylum Verrucomicrobiota; class Kiritimatiellia; order UBA8416; family UBA8416; genus T3Sed10-140. The sequence goes on along the minus strand of SKVN01000108.1, from coordinate 14,844 downwards.
CACTGTTCTGAAAATATGGCAAAGAATCGTGCCCGAAACCGGTGAGCGTGTGGTACAGGTGGTATTGACTGATCCGCAAGAACGTATGGTTGAAACGATAAGCGTGACGTTTGGTCCTGGTGAATTTGCGGAGTTTCTGGCTGCAATTCGTGATGAATATGATGATGATTACATTGCGTTGATTCCCGCGCCATCGCCTACAGAGGCACAGAACCCCATGCCTCCGGATGATTTTATGGATGAATTGTTGGAACGAACATTTGATACCTTATCGCCTGACATAGGGGTGAGAAGGCCCATCCGTCCCAGGATACCCGAACCTCCTCCACCGCCTGTAACGCCAACACCTACACCGGTAGGGTTTCTCTAAGGCTTTATGCCTCAGTGTTTTTTGTGGATGCATTCTGATCGGGTGCATCCGTTTTGTATCACAAGAAGAGGGAACCATGCTCATCAGCAAGTTTAACAAGTTAATTCGGAATAAAATCGTCTGGGCAGCTTTTGCCGTAATCGTCAGTCTTTCCATGGTGGGTTTTTTCGCGCCCCAACCTCGCGAGACGCGCGAGCGCCGTAGGGATGCTATGGGCGTGCTTTTCGGGGAGGACATATCGCGAGATGAATTTTCTCGCGCCCGCCTTTTTGCGCAATCCTTTCAGCCCTTGCGTGGTGGTGAGGAAGTGCAGCGTATCGTAGATGATGAAGCATGGCGGCGGTTAGCCGCGCTACGGTACGCAGAAAAGTTGGGCATACGTGTATCGAGTGCTGAGTTGATTCAGTCGATCCAAAACGATCCTTCTTTTTCTGAAAATGGTACTTTCAGTATGCAGCGATACCAGTTTTTGATTGAACAACAGCTTGGGATCCCGGTGTCATGGTTTGAAGAGTATATTCGGCAAGAGATATTGTTGGAACGTATGCGCGACATGTTGCAATCTAGCCTCTGGATTCCTGTTTCCGAGTTGGAAGAAAACGCGGCGCGCTTTACGGATACCTACGAAGTGTTGTACGTGAAGGTTCCATTGCATATGGAGTTAACGCCTGCAGAAGTGACGGACGAAGATGCACGACGGGTGTATGAAGATTCTCCCGAGCGGTTTCTTGTTCCTGAGAAGCGGCGTGTTGTGTACGCAGTTTTCCCGCATGCTCGCTACCTGAATGCCGATGAAATATCGATGCGGCAGATAGAAATGCGCTACGAAGCGGATCCCGATCGTTTTGCCTATACGGATCCAGAGACGGAGTTGGAGGATATTCGACCGTTAGATGAGGTTGCCGACGAGATTCGTCAGGAGTTGGCTGTTCAGGAGGCAGAGGCCATGGCGGCCGAAGCTGCGATGCAGTTGGTGGATGAGTTAAGCCTTCTGGGTGCTGAGGCAGAAGATCAGCTATCTGTACTGGCTGAACAGATGGGTATTGGTGCTTCGACAAGCAAATGGTTGCAAGCTGAAGGAGAAATTCCCGAGGATATTTCGGCAGGACCGGCTTTTGTCCAAGCGGCCTTTCGTCTTTCGCCTATAGATCCAGAGCAGTCATTTAGCTTTAGCGTTGCGGGGACGAATGCGGTTTACGTGATGCAGCTTCAAGAGCTCGAAGAGGAGTATGTGCCAGCATTCGAGGATATTCGTGATGATGCTCTTGCGGTAGCACGTAGCGATGCGGAAGAGGCGGCCTATGTGGCATACGTTGCGGGATTGCATGAACGTCTATCGCGGAAGTTGCAAGAGGGAAATACGTTTACCGCTGCCGCCGAAGCGACAGATCTTTTGGTCACCGAAATGAAGCCTTTTACGCTGTATGATGCTGACCCTAGGGAAATTCCGTTTTTCGGTGATTTGGCACCGGAACTTTTGCCTTTGCAGACGGGGGAGATGACGCCGCCGGTTCGCACGGTAGAAGGATCCGTTATCGCGTATGTGCGAAATCGTGAAGCTGGTTCTGTACAGGAGCGTTTGGCATTGAAGCCGGATATTGCACGCATGATGCTTGGGAGCTTGGAACAAGTACATTATCATGCTTGGACGGATGCGATTCTGGAAGAAGCTCGTAAATAATCCGAGGTCCGGCCAGGTTTCAGAACAACCGAATGTTGTTATGCTCTCCGCATTGCATGCACCTTGCTTGCGGTGTTAACCCCGTTATTTTTGTTTGCCCGTTGAGGCGGGCGATTAGGCCATTTCCACAGCTTGTACAGAGGGTGTTCTGTACATCAGGTGTGTTCGGTATGTTCCCGCAATAGACATGCTGCAAGTGCCGTTTTGCCAGCATGCGAGCGTTGTGTACGGTTTCGATCCTCGTAGAAGGTAGATCCATTTCGTAAGCAGGATGATAAGCGGATAGGTGTAGTACCGTGTTTGGGGCAAGCTCTTGTGCGATCCAGCGGGCGAGTGCTTCGATCAAGGCGGGTTGGTCGTTCAGACGTGTTATGATCAGATTCGTGATCTCCAGATGAACGTTGGCGGCGTGTGCTTGCTTGGCAAAAGCCAGTACTGGCGCGAGATGTCCGCCACAATGCTGTCGGTAAAACTGGTTATCCATACTTTTGATGTCCAGGTTGATGGCGTCTATTACGCGCAAGAGCGATTGGGCCGGTTCGGGTTGTACATAACCATTTGTGACCAGAATATTTTGAAGCCCTGCTTCATGGGCCAGCACGGCAGTTTCATGTACAAATGCGTAGCTGATGATGGGCTCATTGTATGTGTATGCTATACCAATCGCATCGCATTGTTGTGCTTCTGCCACGATGTCTTCGGGTCGCACGTGTATGGTTTCGCTGGGACCGCATTGGGCGATATGCCAGTTCTGGCAAAACGTGCACCTGAAGTTACAGCCATATCCACCGATGCTATACACCATGCTTCCGGGCATGAAGTGATACAGCGGCTTTTTTTCGATGGGATCTAGTTGCCTCGCTGATATGTTCCCATAACTGAGATCTACCGGTAGTGCGTGGCGTACGGTACGAACCCGGCATTTTCCCACCATGCCTTCACGTAACCTGCATGCGTGGGGGCAGAGTGTGCAGCGCCAGGTGTCCGTTCCTTCGCGTTCAAACCAGGCTGGTGGGGTATTGGTCATGGAGTGTCGGTTGCCGGTTGTAGATGTTTTTCCATTACATGATCATCAATAAAATATCCGGGACCGATCTCTTCATAGCGATCCCGCGCAATGTGAAAACCGCATTTGTGGTAGAAGCGAATGGCTCTGTGGTTCTTTCGATTCACTTGTAGCCAGAGCGTAGATTGGTGATGACGCATGGCCTCCTTTTCAAGAAATTGCATCATTTCCTGCGCGTATCCCTTGCCGTGATATTCGTGCAACAGGTAAAACTTGGAAATTTTGGCATAGCCCTGTTGATCCGGTGTCCAGGCACAATATCCAACATAGTCCACATGGTTTCGTACCAGATAATAATAGGCGCCTTGCTGTATTTGTTCGGTGATGGCAGGCGGTGATTGCCAGTCTTCGAGCATGAAGGTAACTTGCGCAGGACCAATAATGGGCGTGAATTGTTCGCGCCAGATCGGAACCGCCAGATCGGCTACGCGCTGAATCTTTTCTGGTGTATCCACGGATTCGCATGTAATCAAGGCGATGGCGGGAGGTGGATTCATGGGATAGAGGGGGTGTCTGCCGATGCTGTTTTGCGTGCCTGCTCAGCCTCCATGGCTTGTCGCATGGCTTCGCGCTCTTTTAATAGCTCTACGAGGAGATATTTTACCGTCCACGCTTCCGAGTGGGCTGTCACGGATGCCCAAAGGGGACGCGTAAGTCCAAGTTCACGATAGCCACGCATGAGGTTGTTGAGTTGATATTCCTTGAGTCCCGACATGACAACAGCACGGGGCAACTCCGGTGTTTGTCCGAAGTTCGTTTTGTCGGGTAGAGCCGTCGCTTCTGCCAACGTGAGCGAAAGGGTGGCGGCGGCGATGGTAACCAGCGGAATGTCTTGCATGCCCCATTGCGGTAAATGCGCATGCAGTGCGGTCTGCTCTTCGGCAGAAAATCCACTGATTACGACGGCGCTTGTGCCATGCATTTTTTTGTCTGAATCGCCAATCGGGCGAAAGGTTGTTTCGGCTTTGGGCATATGTGGTTCCCCCCTCTGGTCTGCGTTATCGCCAACGCACCAAGGCTACGGTCTTGGCAGGATCGCGTCAATGAAAACGGGATCCGCATCGCTCCCGTACAGCCAGAGAAAAGCCAGCAGGATCATGAAGAAGATGGTCAACATTACAGTGAGTTGGTTGAAGGTAAATCGGTTCGTGCGTACGCGTGTAAGTACGGTTCCGATTCGGCTGACAATATAGAGGTAGGCCAGCACGGCAATGCCAAGGGTCACCCCGAAGCCTGCCAGTTTCTGGAGGGATAGCGCACCTGCTGCGCGCAGGCTGGGGCCAAACAGCCATTGTACTGCCGGTCCGCCGAAGAGTCCCCCGAGCAGGCAGGCCGCCCCGAAAATGAGCGAGACGCATGCAACCCAAGGGTCGCGGGGTACAGAGAGTTTGATTGCGGGTTTACCAAAAAGCACCACGGAATATTTTACAAAGCTGAGTGTGGTTCCCAGGTTGATGATAAACATAGCCATGCCGCCCCAGTCCCCCTGTAAGCCATCAGAGATAAAATATTTTGAGATGCTGCCGTTGAAGAAGGGGGCACCGGTGATGCCCAGCATACCGGCAAGGGTGCCAATACCAATGGCTGGCATGGTGCGCATGACCCCGCGAATTTCGGCATAGGAACGGCGATGATAGGATTCAATAATGGTTCCGGCGGTCAAGAAGAGCAGCCCCTTGAATAAGGCATGATTGATGATGTGATACAACCCGCCGTAGAAGGCCGTTTCGGTTCCGAGGTTGATGCCCATCACGATGAGTCCCATCTGGCTGACGGTATGGTAGGCGAGAATCAGTTTGATGTCCTTTTGGCAGATTGCGAGCAGGAAGCCGATAACAGACGTAATAAATCCGAGAACGAGGAAAAACGTTGATGCGTCGAGCTGGGAGGCAAACACATGACTAACGCGGATTAAGAGGTATACGCCAGTTTTTACTTGGACGCCGGAAAGTACTGCCGAGACAATTGCGGGTGCGCTCGGCGCACCATGTGCACGCGGCAGCCAACTGAAGAGCGGAAACATGGCGGCTTTTAACGCAATGGCCGTCATGATCATGGCAAAGGGCAACATGACGGCGCGTGGTGATTCCAGCATGGCAATGCGTTCTTGCATCATGTCGAGATCGAGCACACCGGTTATCCGGTAGATAAACCCGAGCCCGAGGAGCATAAAGGCCATGGCAATGAAGTTCATCATCAAGTAGAGCATGGCATCATAGACCGATTGTTTGTCCTGTTTGTACATGATCAAGATGGCAATAATCAACATGCTGAGTTCAATCAACACGTAGATATTGAAAAGGTCTGCACTGAGAAAAATGCCCAATAGCGCGGATTCCAGACTCATGAACAAGAAAATGAATGTTTTGTCCAGGTAATCTGCCCGCGTGCTGAAAAGGAGTGTGCCGGTGCAAAATAACGCGCCTAGCATGACGAGCGGTGCGGATAAGGAGTCGGCGACCAGCCGTATGGCAATGCCCTCTGGCCAGCCCGCCATCAGGTGCTCAAGCGGTCCGGCCCCACGGACTACGTAAAATAGCATGATGGCCAGCATGCTGACGGTAAGGTTTGTGAGGCCCATAAGTACATGATAGCGCTTTTGTGGCAGAAAATAGCCCGCGGCAGCAAGGGTTACTGGCAATAGCACAATCAGATAAAGAATCGATGATAACGGCATATTATTTTTCCACGCGACTTGTCAGAATACTCCACTCGGCGGTGCGATAACGGTATGCCACACGCATATACATGGCGAGGCACATGGCAATGACGGATACGCCAATCACAATGGCAGTGATCATGAGGGCTTGTGGCACGGGGTCGGCCATGACTTCAACAGGTGTTCCTTTGATAGGTGGGCGGGCATTCTTGGGCAAATTGGACATGGCAAAGTACAGGATTGCGCCCATATCCATAATGCCTACAGACATGATGGTTTTCATGATATTACGCTGGGTCATGGCTCCAAACAGGCCAATAAAAAACAAGGCAATCGCCAAATCTGAAATTCCGAGTGATGTTATAAATGCCATGTTTGTCCACTCCCTTGAAAGAATGCGAATCGCAGTACGGCAACGCCCAGACCAAACCCGACTTGTACACCGATGAGAATATCCATGAGCGTCAGATAATGTTTCTGCATGTTTGGGTATTGTGCAAGTACACCGGTAAAGAGCAGGCAGAGGGGCACAAGCAAAATGGCCGAAAGGAAGATTCGTTGTATCGTGTGAAGCATCTCGCTATCAGTATCTTCAACGGGAAAGATAATGTAGCGGGCAATAAAGAGTGATGCGAGAATTCCGCCGCCCTGAAAGCCGCCGCCGGGGGTATAGTGCCCATTCAAAATGATGTAGAATCCAAATAGCAGCATGAAGGGAAAAAGCAATCCAATGGCAAGTTGCAGGATGATAGAGTCTGCTGTAATGGTTTCATTCTTCATGGTTTTCCTCCTCTGCAAAGGCTTTGTCACCACCTTCCATGTCAACTTTCCGGGGAAGGAACTGTTGCATCCCGATAATAGCGGTTAACAGAATCAATGCTTCGAACATGGTGTCGTACATTCTGTAATTCAGCAGAATGGCAGCGATCGCATTTTGTGAAGCAGTATCCTGCTCGAATTGGGTGGTAATGCTTTCATAAAGCATGGGGTGCTGGGTTTCCCCGTGATGTGTCTGCAAGAGAACAACAGCAAGAAAAGCTGCTAGTACCAAAATGGCAGACATTCCCACACGCATAACCGTTTCCTCCATATTCGTTAGATACCGGCAGTATCTATCCGTTCCATTTCGGGGGTTGCTTGCTGATATCTTTCAAAACGAAGCCCTGAATGCGCGCCCCGCATTTGAATCAGCATTTCCAATTCCATCATGATATAACTTTCATCATCCGTATAAGCAACAATGTCGCTGTCATCCTCTTGAAGGATTAAGTCATAGGCATCATTTCGCAGAGCTTCGTCAAGCGCTTCGGGCACAAATACAATTTGCAATTGATACTCTCGAATCAGGAAAAATTCACGAATTTCACGTAACGCGTGGGTTCGCATCAGGTGGTGCATATAAGGATCTGCAAGGTGTCTGGCATTTTGATCTCCCACAACACCGATTGTGTATACGCGATTTCTTTTGAGTGCTGCAAGATACAGCAAGGTTACCAATCCGCTTCCGATGACAGCTTCGGCAATTGCCAATTCGGGTGCCGCGATCCGCATATAGAGAAAAGCGGCGAGCACGGATAACACGGCGAGATGAATGATGGCATTGCGCAGTAGGCGTGCTTGAATCGCCAGTAAGGCAAATATGCACATGGTTAGGAGAATGGCACTATCAATCATGTCGTTCATTCTTCTGGCTCGTAATTTTAGACTTTGGAAGATGATAGCCACTGCTCCAAGCGGAGCGGGCAATTGCATGTGCGCTTACTGCCACAGTCAGAAGCTCAAAAAGCAGAATTATGGTAAGTTTGAGAAAAGAGATGCTGGGGCCTGCCAGAATCATGGCACCAAAAGTGATTGTCACAAATCCCATGGCTTCCACCTTGGAGGTGACGACGATACGGGCATAAAAACTTTGTAGGGTCAGCACCGCGAAAACGCCAAATCCGGTAATGAAAATACCGAGAACAATCAGCGCGTACCCGATGGCGGTCTGAAGTGCCGTTAACATATTACAGCACCCCTTTCCGTTCTACGAAGCGCGCCAGGAGTACGGTAACCAGAAATCCTAGCATGGAGAAGAGCATTGCTAGATCCAGGAGAAATGTTTCTTCGTGGATGAAAGAGGCCAGCACGATGGCAAGGGTAACCTTGCTGGTGGTGAGCCCCAGGCCCAGCATACGATCCCACACTGTTGGACCGATAATAACGCGGATCAAGCTGCCAATTGCGGATGCGGCAATGAATGCAGTGGTGATTCCCCAATAATTCATGCCTTTTACTCCTGCGTGGGCTCTAATACTTTTTCAAACCGGCCCTTGATCATATCACTAGCCTCCTCGATATTATGGGCAACCGACTCGATCCAGATCACTTTGAAAACCCCTGGCTGGTAATCGATGGTCACCGTGCCTGGCGTCAACGTGATGGCATTGGCTACCAAAACGCCATGAAATGGATTTTGCAGTTTGGTGGGGAGGTCTACAATGTGGACATCAATGCGACCTGTGACCGTTATATACATGGCATGAACACCTGATTCGAAAATAGCCAGAATCAAAACACCAATATATCGTAGCAGTCGCAACGGTTGGATTCGAAACAGTTCTTGATAACGATTGCGCAATAGGTAGCGGTTGGTGATCGACAAGGAGAGCCAGGATAATACGGTGCCTACGATCAATGCACCGGGAGCAAAAGATTCATTCCAAATGGTCCAGAATAGTGTTCCCACCAGCACAAACGTTGCAAATAATCCATGCTTTTGGATTACGGTTGCAAAATAATTGGTTGTGCGGTTTTTGCCTGATTCCATCAAAGAGACTCGCCTGCTTTTTTGGTGCGCAACTTGATCGGTGCCATACATGTGCTGCACCTATTTAAAGGGTCTGGATCATATTCTGCAAAAAGTATAATCGCAAGCGCGAAAACAAGTTGGAATACAAGGTTGGAATGCAGCCGGATCAGCGCTCGGGTTTATGGGGTAGATATGGTATCCAGGGATTGTGTCCGATTTCAGAATCTCTTGTTTCGTTTGATGGTTACGGGTAAGCTGCTTTCTTCGTTGCTCTACGTTTCATTATGGTATTTGAAGAGAAAGGTTCGGCCGGTATTGATAAACAGGTTGATGAACCCCAGCATATTGCACCTGAGTAGTCGTCCGTTCTGGTGTGGAGAATCTAATCGCGTCCTTGTGGTTTGCCGCGGCTTGCACAGTGCGGGTTGGCGTGTTCTTCTGGGAACGCCCCCGGATTCGCCGCTCGGCAAGAAGGCCGGGCAAGAGGGAATTCGCGTCGATACGCGTTTCCGTTTTCCACGGGGATTGCGGCTATGGGGTTTGCTGAAAGATGCCCGAATCTTGCGGCGCTTGTACAGGGACGGGCAGGCGGATATCGTTCATTTGCACACATCGATCGATACATGGGTAGCCGCGCTGGCTTTCGGATTTTGTCGCCGCGGAAAAAGGCCGGTCGTTATCCGGACGCGGCATAGTGATCATGTCAGTGGCAGTGATGTCGTTCACCGGTGGTTATACCGGCATTGTATCGATCATGTCGTCTTGTCATCGGACGCCTTGCGTGCGCCACTCTCCGGCCTGTTCCGGGCGGGTGTGCTCACGGATTCGCGTGTGACGGTGATTCACAGTTCGGTAAACGTCGAAAGATTCAATCCGCAAAACGTGAAAGGCGATGCGATCCGGAAAGCGTTCGGGTTTGCCGGCAAGTTCTGCATAGGTCTAGTCGGACGTATCTCGCCCGAGAAAGGGCAAGCGGCTCTTCTAGGGGTTTTACCTGACATTCTCAAGGCTATACCGAATGCGGTGTGCGTATTTGTTGGGGAAGGCGAGCATGAGATGTTGTTGCGATCGATGGTTGAGAAGGGGGCTTTGCAGGGGGCTGTATGTTTTGCTGGTTTTCGCACGGATATTCCCGAAATGATGGCCGCCATGGATGTTGTTGTCGTGCCGAGTAACCGGGTAGAATCATCACCGGGCGTTGTAAAAGAGGCGATGGCAATGAACAAACCGGTAATCGCAAGTGATGTGGGAGGGGTTGTCGAGATTATACGTCACGGTGTTGATGGCTTGGTGATTCCCTGCGGGGATGACGCGGCACTTCGGGATGCAATTCTCACGCTGCACCGGGATGATTCGCTGCGCAATACGCTTGCTTCCCGCGCCCGTGCCAGGATTGTGTCCGACTTTTCGGATGCATGCCTCATTGCCAATACGACGAATCTGTATTTGAAATGGAATGCGTCTTGTTCGTAAGGAGATTGTGGCTTGTATGAAGAACCTTCCGCTGCTGTTTTGGAATGTCTTGTCGGTGCTTGTCTGGGGTATTCTTATTCTGTTTCCTGCCAGCGGAGCCAAGAGTGTCCTGGTGTGGCTCGGGGTTTGCTGCGTGGTGCCGCGGGTGCTGTCCGCACGGGGAAAGCGGGAGGCGGTGGGTATCGGCTGGTGCATCGGCCTGTATCTGGCTGCATGCTCGCTTTCTGCTTTCTTTTCGGTTGATGTGGCGTTCAGTTTGCGCCAGCTCGTGAAGTTGATCGAAAACGTTGCCGCTTTCGGGGTGCTGTATCATTTGCTGTTGCGGCCGGGGGGACTTTCTCGCGGACTTGTCTCTTTCGGTATGGCTTTCGGCGCCATCGCCTGTCTGGACGTCGCCTTCATGTTGGTGCAAATGGCGCGCGGCACAATCATTATTACGGATGGTAGATGGTTTGATTCCTTGCTGGGGTATCCGACGATAGCCGCTGGTATGTACGGGGTCGGCTTCCTCGTGATCGTATCTCACTTCTTCCAATCGAAAGTCGTTTGGCAACGGTCGGGTTGGTTTGTGTGTCTGCTGGCGATATCTGTGCTGCTGTACCGTTTGCAGACCAGGAGTGCGTTGGCGGGGATTTTGATCGGGCTGGGTGTTTTTATGATGCGGGCCCCGTTGCGGCGGTCTATACGCCTGGGCATAATTGCCGCCGCTGTTGCCGTGATGTTGGCGATGCTGGCAGTTCCGAACGTCTTCAGGGAAAGAATTTTGAGCAGATCTCTTTCGGACAGACGCGAAATCTGGCAGGATGTGCAAACGATTTTGCAGACTGGTTATGGCGAGCAACCGTGGCGGCGACTAGTGGGGTTCGGGTATGGTCACCGGATTTTTGAACGCAGTCATGTGTCATTACCTGCCGCACAAAGGAGGGCTATGCGGGTTTATGATCATACTCACAATGTTTTTATCGAAGCCCATTTCCAAACAGGTTTGCTGGGGTTGCTGGCGTTTGTTGCACTGCTTGCCGCGATTATCATAAAGGCAGCAAGAAACGGTATGGTTGGGCTTGCGCACCAGCGCCAAATCAGTGCTGCTGGCGTTTTGGCTGCATTTGTACATCTGCTGGTCTATGCGCAATTTAGTCTCTTTTTTTCCTATCTGCCGATTTTGCTTTTCTGGCTTCTGGCAGCATGTTTACTGGTGTCTGCGTCACCTGATGCTTTACGGGAGGGGTAAAAATCGACGCACCAGGGTTTCCGGTTTATATTTGGTAATAGCAGGATGGACATGACCTCTCTTTGTTATTCTGGATATCGTTGATTTATAAATATGAAAACATTACGTGCATATGTAACCCGCTCCTTTTGGGCAACTTTTTCAGCTACAGTAGCTGTGCTGACTTTCATCATTAGTATTGGTGGCTTGTTTCGAATTACGGATCTATTGGCTCGAGGTATCGAGCCCGGGCCCATTTTGCAGGTTTTTTTAAGTGGTTTACCCAATGGTATGATTTACGCGATTCCCGTGGGCAGTTTAACTGCAGCATTGCTGGTTTTTGGCCGGCTTTCCGGGGACGCTGAAATTACGGCGATGCGGGCATGCGGCATCAGTATTGCGCGTGTTGCGTCATGGTTGTTGCCGTTTTCGTTGGGCGCTTCTTTTCTTTGCCTGTATTTGAATAGCGAAATGATTCCCCTGCAGTATTACATGCGTTGGCGTGCTACTGCAGAACTACGGGCGGATTCTTTTTTGAGTTTGCTTGAAGTCGGCAGAACGGTATCTCTCAGCGATGATCTGCGGATATTTGTTGGATCCGTTCAGGATGATGGTACCCTCAAGCAGGTGCGGATTTTTGATCAGCGCGATGCCGGACGGTTACGCGAAATAAAAGCCGATCGCGGCATGTTGGCGAATGACCCTGATACGGGTGCGATACTATTGACTTTGGAGGGAGTGACCATTGATCCGTTCCAATTTGATAGTCCGGGGGCAGCCTACAGTGATCGTTGGCAGATGCCGCTGGGGCAAAGTGCACGTCAAGTCTATATACAGCGGGATAAACATCGTAGGTTTCATGATTTGTACGTGCTTTCCCGGAAATTGGAACTAGACGCTGATCGTTTGGGAGAGGCGAGTTGGTTGACGCAACGGGCGCGGTTGTTGCAGCAAGAAGCATATGGAAAAGCGGAAAAGCTCCGCATGGAAGCATGGCGTGCCCATACACATGCACAGGACGAGGTTACGCATCTGCGAAGCCAAGCTGCTGCGATAGATGCGTCAGATACCGCTACATGGTTGTTAACACGGGCGAAACAACGGGAAGCGGAAGCGGCGGAAATGTTGTCGCAAGCAGAGTCTGAGGCATTACGGATAGAAGAGGAAGCCTGGCCCATGGTGCGATTGTTAATGCGTCAAAGCCGTGAGGCGCAACATGGGATCGAGGAGCCTGAAGATCGTTTGCGTGAACGTGCGTTGGAGATGCGAATTGTTTTGAATCAGCGTTTGCTCCTATCATTTGCCCCTATATTGTTTTTGTTTTTTGGTATACCCATGGGCATTCGCCCGCACCGGCGTGAAACTTCGATCGGGATTGCTGCTAGTCTGCTTGTGATGTTTGGCTTTTTTATCATACTAACTCTCTTTGGCGAATTCAGGGGGCATCCGCAAATTCGTCCCGATCAATTGGTTTGGATTCCCGGAATTCTCATGGTGTGGGCCGATATTATTTTGCTCTGGCGGATGCGATAAGTACATGGGCAGCGATGTGGTGCACATAAGCGCGTGTCTAACAACAGGGGAGTTAGGGTGCCTATAAGGCTGTTCAAAAAGAGGATGGGGGGGGCATGGGAGGTGCTCACTGTCGTGTTTGACCGAGAACATGCGTAGATATATGATCAGCTCACATTGCTAACGAAAGGGGCGAGAACTATGGAAAAGCAATACTTTTTGGGATTCGACTCCAGTACACAGGGGCTCAAATGTACGATTATAGATGCACAATTAGAAATCGTCTATGAACGGGCTTTGAATTTTGATCGGGATTTGCCGCAGTTTGGCACCAAAGGTGGGGCCCATGTTGGTCCAGACGGGTTAACCGTGACGAGTCCTGCTCCTATGTGGGTAGCTGCCTTGGATATGCTATTCGAGCAGATGCAAACCGATGGAGCTCCATTGGCGTCTGTGGTGGCGATTTCAGGATCTGGTCAACAACATGGCAGTGTTTGGCTGAAAGAAGGCGCCGAGGCGTGTCTGGCTAATCTGGATGCGCAACAGCCGCTGGCCCTGCAATTGACGGATATTTTCACGACACAGGATTCTCCGATCTGGATGGACTCGAGCACAACTCCGCAATGTAAAGCACGCGAAGCTGCTCTGGGCGGGGCGCAGGCAACGGCCGATCTCACGGGGTCGCGTGCCTATGAACGATTTACTGGCAATCAGATCGCCAAGATGTATGAACAGCAGCCCGAGGTGTATACGGCAACAGAGCGCATCTGTCTGGTGAGTTCATTCATGGCAACGTTGCTAAAAGGTGCGTATGCCCCGATTGATGCCAGTGATGGATCGGGAATGAATCTGATGGATATCCGTACCCAGACATGGTCCCCCGATGCACTTGCCTGTACAGCGCCCGGGTTGGAGCAAAAGCTCGGGGAGGTTGTTGCGTCACACAGTGATATTGGTGTGATTCACCCTTACTTTGCTTCCCGGTATGGGTTTTCTCCCCGTACGCGGTTGATTGCCTGGTCCGGGGATAATCCAAATAGTTTGGCGGGCTTGCGCCTACAGGAGCCGGGGGATATTGCCATCAGCATGGGAACGAGTTACACGGTTTTCGGGTTCTTGCGTGAAGCCCAGCCCTCTGCCAGCGAAGGGCATATTTTTGTGAACCCTGTGGATCCGGACGCTTTTATGGCAATGGTGTGTTACAAGAATGGCGCGTTGGTTCGGGATCGGATTCGTGATGCCGTTGCTGAGGGATCTTGGGATACGTTCAGTGCTCTGGTTGCTGATGCACCGGTTGGAAATGATGGACAGATCGGGTTTTACTTATACGATCCTGAAATCACACCACCGATTCACCAAACGGGTATTCGCCGATTCGATGCGCATGATCATCCGGTATCCGCTTTTGCTCCTGCCGCAGAATGCCGCGCTGCGGTAGAGGGACAATCTCTCTCCATGCGGTTGCATGGAGAGAATATCGGTTTTGCGCCCAAACGTATTTTGGCAACCGGTGGCGCCTCCGTGGATCAGGAAATGTTGCGTGTATTGAGTAATGTGTTCGGGGTTCCGGTTTATGTTGCAGAAAAGTCGGACTCTGCTTCCTTGGGGGCTGCGTATCGTGCTTTGCATGGATGGCGTTGTTGGCAGGAGGATCGCTTTGTGTCATTTGGTGATGCTTTGGGAGGCGAGCCCCCGCTTACCTGTGCGATGGAGCCCGATGCTGAAGCGCATGCGTGTTATTCAGAACTTATAACGCGTTATGCGAATCTTGAACAAAAACTGATTGCGGAGGGAGAATAATGCAAATTGAAACCATTTCGTATGCTGGCTGGGACGATTGTGTTCGCCTAAGCAATGGGTCGATTGAGTTGGTGGTGACAACGCGTGTTGGTCCTCGCATCATTCACTGTGGTTTTTGTGGTGGCCAGAATCTTTTTGCGACCATGAGGAGTGAGCTGGGTGGGCGTGACGAGCCCGACTTTCAGTTGCGCGGTGGACATCGTTTCTGGATTGCCCCGGAAGACATGACATTGACGTATGAGCCAGATAATCAGGCTGTAGATGTAGAGCTGCTTGCGGATG